>JAAUTD010000026.1 GCA_012031845.1 Synechococcaceae cyanobacterium SM1_2_3 | reverse complement strand
CCGTGGTGTTCGTGCGGGTTGGTCTGGCCGCCATCGCTCTGAACCTGATCGTGATCGTTACGGGGAACCGAATGCCTACTGTCGCAAGCGCCTGGGGAGCGTTCTTCATTATGGGGCTGCTGAATAACCTGATTCCGTTCAGCCTGATCTTTTGGGGTCAGACCCAGATCGCCAGTGGTCTCGCCGCCATTCTGAACAGCACGACTCCACTGTTCGCGGTGGTTCTGGCCCATCGGCTGACCCAGGATGAAACGCTGACGGCGAACCGGCTGGCAGGCGTGCTGTTGGGCATCAGCGGAGTCGCCATCCTGATCGGCCCGGATGCCTGGGGTGGTCTGGGCGTCAACGTCATTGCCCAGGTCGCGGTGCTGGGAGCGGCTTTATCCTACGCCTTCGCTGGCCTCTACGGTCGTCGGTTCAAGTCCGCACCGCTGGTCACGGCGTCCGGGCAAGTCACAGCGACCACGATCATGATGTTGCCGGTGATGCTGATCGTCGATCAGCCGTGGACCCTCGGCGCACCGGGAATGCGGACAGTGGCCGCGCTGGTCGGCCTCGCCTTCCTCAGCACGGCGTTGGCCTACGTCATCTACTTTCGCATCTTGGCGGCAGCCGGGGCGACCAATCTTCTGCTCGTTACCTTCCTGATCCCGGTCAGCGCGCTGATCCTCGGCGGATGGGTTCTTGGGGAACGGCTCGAATCCCGGCACTGGGCCGGGATGGCGCTCATCGCCGCCGGCCTCGCCGCCATTGACGGACGACTGACGCAGTTCGTCCGGCGGTGGTTCGGGCCAAAGACATCGGCAGCGCCGGTTCCGTCGGCCAACGACTACCAGATTTGACCTCAGGGAGATGTCGCCATGCCCCATGCAACCCTCTTCACGACCGATGAAGCGCGGTGGAACGCGGTGGAAGACCGGGATCGCCACGCGGATGGCTGGTTCTGGTACGGGGTTCGGACGACCGGCGTTTACTGCCGCCCAAGCTGTTCGTCGCGTCTGCCCAACCGAACCAACGTCGCGTTCTTCGATACCTGCGACCAGGCTGAGCGCAGCGGTTATCGAGCCTGCCGGAAGTGTAAGCCCACGGTGTCCGGCCCGGATCGAATTCCTGAGGCGATCATCCGCGCCTGCCAGATCATCGAGGACGCCGCCGAACCACCGGCGTTGGCCAGTACTGGCCGCTGCGGTCGGCTTCAGTTCCTTTCACTTCCATCGTCTCTTCAAGGAATTCGTCGGGGTCACTCCGAAAGCCTACGCCGCCGCCCGCCGCATCGAGCGATTGCGGGAGGGATTACGGCATGAGCCGACCGTGACCCAGGCGATCTATCAGGCTGGCTTCGGCTCAAGCAGCCGGTGCTACGAAGCCGCAGGCGCGGGCTTGGGAATGACGCCTGGCGAGTATAAAAGCGGCGGGGTCGGGGCGCTGATCCGCTGCGCCGTGGTCGAATGCTCCTTGGGATGGCTGGCGGTGGCGGCGACCGAGCGAGGGGTCTGCCTGATTGTGTTCGGGGACGCGCCGGAGAGCCTGCGCGCCGAACTGGCCGCCCACTTCCCGAAAGCCACCGTGCAAACAGGCGATGCTGAGTTTCAACACTGGGTCGAGCAATTAGTGACTCATATCGAGGCGCCGAGCCACGCGCTCGATCTGCCCTTCGACATTCAGGGCACAGCGTTCCAGCGCAAGGTCTGGGAGGCGTTGCGGGCCATTCCGGCGGGAGCCACCGCCAGTTATACCGAGATCGCTCAGCGAATCGGCCAGCCCAAGGCGGTTCGGGCAGTCGCTCGCGCCTGTGCGGCGAACTCGTTGGCGGTCGCCATTCCCTGCCATCGCGTCGTTCGCGCCGATGGCGGCCTTGGCGGCTATCGATGGGGCATCGGGCGGAAGCGACAACTGCTCGAACGTGAAGCGAGATTGAGTGAACCAGTGGGAGATCAAACATGAAACAGAAGGCGGTGAACAAACTCGCGCTACTGGCGGTGTATCTCATCGCCTTCCTGCAAGGTTTGGCGCTGGTCAGTTTCCCGGCCAGCAGCGCGATTCTGAAGCAGTTGCACGGCATCAGCGATGCCCAATACGGCGCGATTTTTCTGCCACAACTGGCGTTTGCGGTGCTGGGCGCAGTGGCGGGCGGAACCCTGGCCCGACGCTGGGGATTGCAAAGGCTGCTGTGGCTGACGGCGGCGGGCAGCGGCCTGTCGCAACTGGCGCTGGCCGGTAGCTTCTGGGTTGCGCCGCTGCTGGCGTTTCCGATCATCCTGCTGGGGACGGCGCTGCTGGGGCTGAGTTTTGGCTTGAGCGGCGCACCGTTGAACAGCTATCCGCCCCAGTTTTTTCCCCGTCATGCGCCGACCGCCGTGGTGGCTCTGCACACCCTGATCGGACTGGGGTTGATGGTGGGGCCGCTGCTGGCGACGGGTTTCGGAAAGGCGGGTTTATGGATCGGCTTTCCGCTGCTATTGCTGGCGGTCAGTGCGATGCTGACACTGACGGCGGCTGCCGTTCGCCTGCCGGATGTGGGCAGTCAACCCCAGGGTCAGGTCTCCGCAAACCCGCCGCTGAGTTCCGGCGCGTTCTGGATGTTCGCCGCGATTGCGGTGCTGTACGCCTTCGCCGAGGGGACTTTCGGCAATTGGGCGGTGATTTATCTGAGCGAAGTCAAACAGTTGCCAGCGGAAGTGGCGGCGCTGGCGCTGTCGGTGTTCTGGGGCGCGATGGTGGCGGGTCGGCTGCTGGTTGCCGTGCTGGTGGCGCGGATTGCGCCTCTGGTGATCTGGCTGGCGCTGCCAGTGCTGATGGCGGCGGTCTTTTTGCTGTTGCCCGCCGCCAATACGCCGATGCTGGGATTGGGGCTGTTCGCATTGGCCGGACTGACCTGCTCGGCCTTTTTCCCGCTGACTATTACCCTGGCCTCGGCTCGTTTCCCGGATCAGGTGGCCTGGGTATCGTCCATGCTGATCGCGGCGCTGATGGTCGGGGTGGGACTGGGATCGTTCGTAATTGGCCCGCTGCGGCAGTGGCTGAGTCTGGAGCAGATTTATCAGCTTTCGACCCTGTATCCGGTGCTGGCAATGGGGCTGGCCGGCTGGCTGGCGGTTTCACAGCGGCGAGTCGCCGAACAATCCGGGATTTAATCCCATCAGGACTTGCGCTCCATCCGCTCGCCCTGAAGCTCTCAGGACTTGCGCTCCATCCGTTCGCCCTGAGCCTGTCGAAGGGCATTCATCGGTAAAAAACAGGGTTCGACCGGCTCACCCCGAACGGTTTTTGAACCCGAAGCGAAAGTTCTGGCTCTTTGAAGGGCATTCATCGGTAAAAAAACAGGGTTCGACCGGCTCACCCCGAACGGTTTTTGAATCCCGCAGGATTTTCGCTAAACCTGTACATTCGTCACGCTCGCGCCAGCGGGCCTCTACTTTTCAGAGGCTGGCTGGATTCCCGCTGACGCGGGAATGACGGAAAGCAAAAGTCCTGACCTCTTTTTTGCAAGCCTTCCATGATCCGCCTCATCTAAATTCCCCACCAAAGCAAAGCGCAATCAATATAATCGCTCAGAGCGCACGGCCTGTGGCCTACGGTCCGGCTGCCGACAACCGGTCCAGAACATTGAAGGTTAATTCCGGTGAATGATGATTTGCTGAACGATTTTGTCAACGATTCGCGGGAACACCTGATCAACATTGAGGCTGACCTGCTGGCCATCGAGGAAGGCGGGGCGGACATTGACGAGCAACGGGTCAACAAGGTGTTCCGGGCCGCCCATTCCATCAAGGGCGGCGGCGGTTTTTTCGGGCTGAGCAAGGTCAAGGAACTGGCGCACCGGGCCGAGACCGTGCTTGATCTGCTGCGCTCGCGCAAGATGGCCCCCAATGCTGAAGTCACCAATATCCTGTTGGCCGCCTTTGATAAGCTGCGCGAGATGATCAATGACGCTGCGGGCAGTCAGCAGGCCGACATCGCTGATCTGGTGATCAGCCTGACCGATCTGGCGGCGTCCGGTCCCACTCTGGACCTGAAAGCGGTTATCAAGACTCCATTCACCCCCGATCCGCCGCCGATCCCGGATCAGGTTGCGCTCCCCGCTGGCCCGCCGCCGACCCTGCATCCGTCGGTTTTGTCACCGCCGCTGATGGAGATGCCGGTAGAAAAGCCGTCGGCCCCGTCGCTTGGCCTAATCCAGGCGGCCGATGTCCCCAGTCCAGCAGAAGAAACCCTGCGCGTTCATGTTGGCCTGCTGGAAACGCTGATGAACCTGGCTGGCGAACTGGTGCTGAGCCGCAACCAGCTTCGCGCCGCCGTAGCCCAGAACAACCCGCAAACCCTCTCCGCCGCCGAACAGCGCATCAGCCAGGTCACTACGGAATTGCAGACGGTCATCACCCAGACGCGCTTGCAGCCCATTGGCAACGTATTCGCCCGCTTTCCCCGGGTGGTGCGGGATCTGGCGCGGACCTTGGGCAAAGAGATTGATCTCGATATTCAGGGCAAGGAAGTCGCCCTTGACCGCAGCCTGATCGAAGGCTTGACCGACCCGCTGACCCACATGGTCCGCAACGCGGTCGATCATGGCCTCGAAACCGCCGACGAACGCATCCGCGTCGGCAAGAATCCGGTCGGGCTGCTGCGGATCGAAGCGCGCCACGAAGCCGGTCAGGTGGTGGTGGAAATCGCTGACAACGGCAGGGGCATCGATCCGCAACAGGTCGCCGCCGTCGCTATCGCCAAAGGTTTGATTTCGGCGGAAAACGGTGCCAAGGGCTTTCGGACCGCGACAAACAGGCGCTGATTTTCCTGCCCAGTCTGTCCACCGCCCATCAAGTCTCCGAAGTGTCGGGACGCGGGGTTGGCATGGATGTGGTCAAGACCAACCTGGATCGCTTGGGCGGGCAGATCGAGATTCTGTCGGAAGTCGGCAAGGGATCGCTGTTTCGCATCAAGCTGCCGTTGACCCTGGCGATTATTCCGTCGCTGATCGTGTCGGTGGAGAACGAGCGTTTCGCTATTCCCCAAGCCAATATCGAGGAATTGCTGCGGCTGCGGGCGGAAGACGTCCAGCGCCGGATCGAGGTTGTGGGCGATGTTGAGGTGTTGCTGCTGCGCGACCGGATGTTGCCGCTGGCCCAGTTCGATCAGGTGCTGGGGATTGTTCCCACTTATCTCGATCCCAACACCGGCCGCCGCGAAACCGATCAGCGCGCCCGGCTGGCCGACCGGCGTTCTCCGCGCTATTCCCCACTGGGCGATCCGGTGGCGGCGGATCACCCGGCGGCTGATCATGTCGTCCGGGTGGACGCCGGGAACGAGCCGCCTCGGCGCTGGAGATCGCGTGGTCACCACCGGTTCAATGGCCTACGGGCTGGTGGTCGGCGCGTTTCACGACACCGAAGAGATCGTGGTCAAGCCGCTGGGTCGGCGGCTCAAGCACCTGCGCGAGTATTCCGGCGCCACCATTCTCGGCGATGGCTCCGTGGCCCTGATTCTGGACATCGCCGGCGTGGCGGCCCGGGCCGGGCTGACCTCGGTGGCCGGCTCGGCCCGCGCCGCTGATCTGGCGGCCCAGGCGGAAGCGGAGCGCCTGCACGATGTTTGCTCCCTGCTGCTGTTCCATAACGCCCCGGACGAACCCTGCGCCGTGCCGCTGGATTTGGTGCAGCGCATTGAGCGGATTGCCCCCGACCGGATCGAGCGGATCGGTGGGCAGCGCACCATGCAATACCGGGGCAGTTCGTTGCTGCTGATGACTCTGGCCGATGTTGCTGGGGTTCACCCGGTTGACGATGCCCAAGACCTGGCCGTGCTGGTGTGCAGCGTTCGCGGTCGCGAAGTTGGTCTGTTGGGCGCCATGCCGGTTGATGTGGTCGAGACGCGGGTGATGATCGACCAGGCGACCCATCGGCAAAGGGCATCGCCGGTTCCGCCGTGATTAACAATCGCATTACTCTGATCGTCGATCTATATGATCTGGCCGCTTTGGCGCACCGCGACGAGGCGGAAGCCGTCCGCGCCGAACACAAAGCAGCGGCGGCAACCGACGACGTAACCGTGTTGTTGGCCGAAGACTCCGATTTCTTCCGCGCCCAGATCAAGCGTTATCTGGAAGAAGACGGCTTTACCGTGCTGGCGGCCAACGATGGCGAGGCCGCCTGGGATTTGCTGCTGCGCCAACTGTTACAGGTGCGGGTAGTGGTGACCGACATCGAGATGCCGCGCCTGAGCGGCCTGGGACTGGCCAGCCGGATTCGCGCCGATGCGCGCACGGCTCACCTGCCCATCATCGCCGTCACGTCGTTGGCCAGCGAAGAAGACATCGCCAAGGGCAAAGCCATCGGGATCAACGAGTATCAGATCAAGCTCAACCGTGACCAACTGCTGGCCGGCGTTCATGCCCACGCTGTCGCCTGATTTCGCATTGACTATTAAGGGGAAGGCATTCCATGAGTCTGAATAACCTCACAATCGGGCGACGACTGGGGCTGGGCTTCGGGACGATGAGCGTCCTGTTGATGCTGTTGGCCGCCTTGGCCTGGGGCGTGGCGCACACTCTCAACCAGTCAACATCCGTGGTGATGGCGGAAGCCGACAAAGCGTTGAAGGCGCGGGGGGTGAGCGCCGCCATTGACGGCATCTACCTGAACATGTGGAGCCTGATCGCTAATAAAGATCTGACTGAGAAGCAAAAAAACATCGCGCAAATCGCTGGGCTGCGGGAATCCTATAAAAAATCCATGGAAGAATTGAAGGCGGCGATCTCGTCGGAAACCGGCCAGGCTCTGCTCGCTAATGTGGATGCGGCCATCGCCGCGCCCGAGACATTAACCTCCGAGTGGTTGATTTGGCTCTTCATGGGCAGGACGAAGTGGCCATGGACCTGTTTCTCCGCGAAGGGACGCTGTCTCGGCAGAAACTCGAGGCGATGGTTGGCAAACTCCTGTCCTGGGGAATGAAGCGCATCCAGGAAGCCGAAGAATCCGCCGAAACCGCTTATGACGGGATCCGCTGGCTGCTGGGCGTCGGCGCGGCGCTGGGGTTGGCGATTGCCGCGCTGTTTGGCGTCGTGATCTCGCGCAGCATCACCATCCCACTGGCGGATGCGATTCGTTTCACCACCCAGCAGCTCGCCCAAGGTGATTTCTCCCATGACCCGCCGGAGACTTTCAAAAACCGGGGCGATGAAATCGGCGATCTGGCCGGCGCTTTCCAGAGTATGAGCGGGAGTCTGCGCGGTTTGCTGCGCAACCTGGCCGGCGGAATCCAGACGGTTTCGTCTTCGGCTACCGAATTATCGGCGATCAGCGCCCAGACCACCCAGAATGTGCAAACCCTGTCGGCGCGCACGGCGGCGGCGGCTACCGCCGCCGAACAATCCAGCGCCAACACGGCCTCGGTGGCGGCCAGCATGGAACAGGCGGCGCTGAACCTGGCGTCGGTCGCCAGCGCCACCGAGGAGATGAGCGCCACTATTGGCGAAATCGCCGCCAATTCGGAAAAGGCCCGGGCCATCAGTCGGCATACCGGCGATCAGGCGGCGTCGGTGTCGGCGCTGATGCAGGAACTCAGTCAGGCGGCGCAGGAGATCGGCAAGGTCACCGAGGCGATTACCAACATCTCGGCGCAAACCAACCTGCTGGCGCTGAACGCGACCATTGAAGCGGCGCGGGCCGGGGCGGCGGGCAAGGGATTTGCGGTGGTGGCCCATGAGATCAAGGAACTGGCGCGGCAGACCGCGGGCGCGACCGAAGACATCAAGACCCGGATCAGCGGGATGCAGCATGCCACCCGCACCGCGACCCACGACATTCAGAAAATCACCGTGGTCATCGCCGATGTCGGCCATCTGATTGCGGGCATCGCCTCGGCGATTGAGGAGCAGACCACCGTGACCCATGACGTGGCCCGCAACATTGCCCAGGCGTCGTATGGGGTGCAGGACGCCAATGAACGGATCGCCCAGACCGCCAGCGTGTCCCGGTCGATGGCGCAGGATATCGCCGAAGTCAACCGGGCGGCGGGCGAAATCCGCGCTGGCGGCGAACACGTGCGAGCCAGCGCCGTCGAGCTATCCAGCCTCGCCGAACAGCTTCGGAGCATGGTGAGCCAGTTTCGGGTTTAATCCGGCTCGCGGGCATTCACGCTGAGAGAAACGCCATGCAACCCGATGAAGAAGAGGAAGAACTGCTAATCACTGCTTTCATGCTGGGCGATGCGACCTTTGGGGTCAGCGCCCGGCTGGTGCAGGAAGTGGTCAGAGTGGGCGAGATCACCTGCGTCCACCATGCCCAGGCGGAGGTGGTCGGCATTCGCAACCTGCGGGGCCGGATCGTTACCGTGGTCGATCTGGCGGTGCGGCTTGCGCTCGGCTGCGCCACCCTGGGTCCTGACGCCCGGTTGCTGATTATGGAATGGCAAGGCGAACCCATCGGCTTTCTGGTGGATGTCGTCACGGACGCCATCGCGGTGATCGAGGATCGGATCGCGCCGCCGCCAGCCAGCATTGATCCGGCGCTGCGGCGCAACCTGCGCGGTATTTGGCGGGAAGGCGACCGGCTCATCGCCCTCCTCAATCCACCGGCGCTGTTCCAATGGGACGATGCCGATATCGCCAACCTCTCGTAAGCCCAGGAGCGCAAAATTGCGAGTAGTGGTCGCCGATGACTCCGTTGTATTCCGCCGCTTGATGAGTGAGGTGTTGGCCTCCTTGCCGGAAGTCGAGGTTGTCGGTCAGGCCGCCAACGGCAGGCAGGCTTTACAGCGGGTGCGCGAACTGACCCCCGATCTGCTGACGCTCGACATGGAAATGCCGGAGTTGAATGGTCTGGAAGTGCTGGACGCCCTGCAAAAATCCGGGGAATCGGTGGCGGTGCTGGTGGTCAGCGCCTTTACCAGTCAAGGCGGCAAGTTGACCATCCAGGCTTTGCAGAAGGGCGCCTTCGACTTCATCACCAAGCCGGACTACGCCAGCTTCGAGGAGAGCAGTGCGGCGTTGCGGGCCGAGTTGACCCCCCGAATCAGGGCGCAGTCGTTACGGTTCAAAGTCCGCAACATTCTGCGCCATTCCCCGCCCGTCGCCCCCGCTCGTCCCTTGGCGCAGCCAGCGCCAGCGCCAGCGCCATCTTCCGCCCGGATCGCATCCTTGAATGAAATCAGCAGCCGGATGACCCGTCTGGTCGGGGCGACCAAACCGGAGATGGTGCTGATCGGCGTCTCGACCGGCGGGCCGAACGCGCTGGCCGGGCTGCTGCCGGCGCTGCCGGGCAATCTGGGCGTGCCGGTGCTGATCGTTCAGCACATGCCGCCATTGTTTACCCAGTCGCTGGCCGAAAATCTGGCTGGCAAATGCGCGTTGCGCGTCTGCGAGGCGGCGCACGGCATGAGTCTGGAACCGAACATGATCTACATTGCGCCCGGCGGACGGCACATGCGGCTGACGCCCGGCGACGCGGCCGCAAGATCATCCAGATTACCGATGACCCGCCGGAGAACAACTGTCGGCCGGCGGTGGATTATCTGTTCCGTTCGGTGGCGAATCAGTTTGCCGGGCGGGCGATGGCGGTCATCCTGACCGGCATGGGCAATGACGGTACGCTGGGCTTGCGGCTGCTCAAGCGGCACGGCTGTTTTGTGATCGCCCAGGATGAACTCAGTTGCGTGGTTTATGGCATGCCCAAGGCGGCGGTGGATGCCGGAATAGTGGACGCGGTGTTGCCGCTGGAGGCGATAGCCGGGCGGATCGTGGCGGTGGTCCAGGGCCGCGCCCTATGAGCGTACCGGTTCTCAGTCGTGAGGAACTGACCGTCTGGAGCGGCTACATCCATGAAATTTGTGGAGTGTTCCTCGACCACTCCAAGGGTTATCTGATCGAAGCCCGCCTGGGCGATTTGCTGCGCGAGACCGGATCGGGCGGTTTCGCCGAGTTGCTGTCGAGGGTGCGGGCCGACCTCACTCATGCCTTGCGCCGTAAGGTCATTGACGCCATTACCACCAACGAAACCTCGTTTTTTCGCGATGCGGCGCCGTTTGAACTGCTGCGGCACAAGCTGATTCCCGAACTGATCAGTCGGCGCAACAACCGGATCGGCCAGCGCCCGGCCCCGATCCGGATCTGGAGCGCCGCCTGCTCGACCGGCCAGGAGCCCTACAGCATCGCCATAGTCCTCAAGGAAGCGCTGGGCGATCTTGGCGGCTACGACATTCGCATTCTGGGCACCGACATCTCCGATCAGGCTATCGCCCAGGCCAGCTACGCCCATTTCAACCGGCTGGACCTGGATCGCGGCATGACGCCTATCCAGTTAGCCCGGCACTTTGAACCGGTCGGCGACCGCTGGAAGCTCCGTGATGAATTACGGGCCATCGTCTCGTTTCGACGGCTGAATCTGCTGGAGCCGTTCGCATTTCCGGCGCCCTTCGACATTATCTTTTGCCGCAACATCGCCATTTACTTCACTACCCCGGACCGGATTCGGCTGTTCAGAAACATTGGGCGCTATCTGGACCCGGAGGGGGCGTTGATTATCGGCAGCACGGAATCCATCGCCAGTCTGTGTCCCGAATTTGAACCGCACCGCTATTTGCGCGCCGTGTTTTATCGCCGCAAGCGGAATCCGTCGTGAATGGGCATGAGGCCCGAACCATGGCCAACCTAACCACGCCGCCAATGAAATTTCGTTATTTCGCCCTCACCAGGATGAACCATGCATATGTCTGCCATCGTTGCCAATGAATCCGTCATTTCGCCGTACCCGGACCGCCTGGTCATGGTGTTGCTGGTGGACGATCAACCCTTTGTGGCCGAGATTATCCGTCGGCAGCTCATCAGCGAGCATGACATCAACTTTCATTATTGCGTCAATCCGGCTGAGGCGCTGAGCGCCGCAGAAGCCATCGGTCCCACGGTGGTATTGCTCGATCTGGTCATGCCGGGGATTGATGGGTTGACGCTGTGCCAGATGTTCCGCAATCATCCCGCTGCCCGCGATCTGCCGGTGGTCATGCTGTCCAGCACCGAGGACCCGGCGGTCAAGGCCAAAGCATTCGGGGCCGGGGCCAATGACTATCTGGTCAAGCCGCCTGACAA
The DNA here is from genome assembly GCA_012031845.1 of Synechococcaceae cyanobacterium SM1_2_3. Classification (GTDB taxonomy): domain Bacteria; phylum Pseudomonadota; class Gammaproteobacteria; order Competibacterales; family Competibacteraceae; genus Contendibacter. Next base: position 11,681 of record JAAUTD010000026.1, on the reverse strand, counting down.
GATCGAATTGATCGCTCGCCTGCGCTATCACTCCGCATCCTATATCAACAAGTTGCAGCGGGATGACGCTTATCGGGCGCTGCGGGCCAGCCAGATGCGGCTGGAAGAACTCAATATGGAGTTGTTGAATCTCGCCAATCTGGATGGTCTGACCGGCTTGTCCAACCGGCGCTATTTCGACCAGCGCTACCCGGAAGAATGGGCCAGAGCGGCGCGGAGCAAAAAGCCGATCTCTCTCATCATGCTGGATGTGGATCGTTTCAAGTTGTTCAACGACAACTACGGACATTTGAGCGGCGATGACTGTCTGAAGCAGGTCGCACTAGCGATCAAGCAGGTCGTGGTCCGCCCCGGCGATATCGTGGCTCGCTACGGCGGTGAAGAGTTCATCATCGCCCTGCCGGATACCGCCCTCGATGGCGCCGGGTCTGTCGCTGAAAAAATCCGCGTTGCGGTGGAAGACTTGGCCATACCCCACGCATTTAGCGACATCAGCGGCTATGTCACCGCCAGCTTGGGGGTCGCCGACTGCATTCCCCAGCCCGGAACCGATCCGGTTGTCCTGATTAAACAGGCGGATCAATGCCTTTACCGGGCTAAACGCCTGGGGCGCAATCAAGCGCGGGCGGCGACGCTGATCGCCGATGTGAGTAGCGCGGATCGCCAAGCGGAGCTTGGGCCGTGTTGATCACTGTCGTCGCCACTGTTCGTCATTGGCGGGCCAATCGCATCGCGGCGTTCCTCGAGGTAGATGACGGGCTGCGGATTGCCGAGACGGCGTTTTATCCCTCAGAACTTTCGCTCCATCCGTTCGCCCTGAAGCTCTGTCGAAGGGCATTTATCGGTAAAAACGGGGTTCGACAGGCTCACCCCGAACGGTTTTTGAATCCGAAGCGAAAGTCCTGTCCCTTCCCAATCTGGCGATCCGGCATTCGCAAGCTGGCTAATTGGGCGAAGCCGACTCGGCGGGTCGGCTCAAGGTCTGGGCGAACTTGAGCGCGCCGGGTATGCGTGACGGGCGACACTGCGCTGAGCGCGGCCTGGAACGGCCTGTTGGCCCATTCTGGTGATCGGGCTGGTCGGCTGGTTCGCCGCATCGCAGCGGCGATTAGTGGAAAAACGCGCTTCTTAGCAACCGGTGCGGCTGGATTTTACGACGCCCATAAATCCGCCAGGGAAAACGTCACCGCGTCAAACGGTGGCAAGCTGACGGCGGCGTTCTCGCAGAGCGTGTCAAGCAGCAGCCATTGACCCTCCTGTAATGCAAAGGCTTCCAGGGTTTGCGCCAGCGGATCGACCAGCCAGGCATAACCCACCCCATAACGGGCGTACAGCGGCAGTTTCAGGGCGCGATCCTTTTTCGCAGTGGACGGCGACAGAATTTCACAAACCCAGTCGGGCGCAACTTCAAACCGATGATCGCGGGGAATGGTCGGCAGACGTTCACGCCGCCAGCCCGCCAAATCCGGCACGACTACCGCCACATCGCGGACAAAATGCACCTCCGGTTCCATCAATATCCACCAGCCGCCAGGGCCACCCCTGCCTAAATCAAAGGGGCCGCCGAGATTGATACTCAGCCCCCGCTCCGCCATTGCATGAGGCCCGCTAGGCGCGGCTGAGTATAAAGCTGGCCGTGGATCACTTCGCCGACCTGCGTTTCCGGCAAAGCCAGCAATTGCGCGTAGGGATTAGCCAGAGCTTGCATCGGAACCGGCGATACGGTTGCCATCATCAGTTACCTTCGTTGGCGTCAATGATTCCAATGTAACATTGGTTTTCATATCTACGCGATTTTTACGCCTTTTTTACATATTTCCTGTTTTATTTTACACCCTCTTTTTATTCGCCCGCCTATGATCCGTATCGTCCAAATTTTGCGCGGAGGTGCGACATGGACGATCTATTCATGCTCCTTATTATGCTGATCTGGTTTCTGCTGATGACCGGAATCATAGAACTCTGCGCCTGGCTGGCCCGGAGGCGGTAATCCGAATGCCGTTGCCAACTATTGAAGTTATTGTTTCTGATAATGGTTACATCATTCTTGATGGCCTGTATCGCCGGGCCTGGAGACATTCGATGGATTTCGTTTATCTCGTCACCGTATTACTGTTCTTCACCATGATTGCCGTTCTTGCGCTAGTCTGCGCCAACTTGGGAGGCGTCAAATGACTTGGCTTTATATACTCGGCGGCCTTATCTCAGCCGGATTACTGATTTATCTGGTTGCCGCTCTGCTCAAGGCGGAGGATTTATAATGAATCTCCATGCGTGGTTGCTCCTTGGGCTTTATCTCCTCGTACTGCTGGCGCTGGTCAAACCGCTCGGTATTTATATCGCCGATATTATGGCGGGCCATCCCAATTTGGCATTGCGCGTTGGCAGTCCAATTGAGTCGGTGATTTATCGTCTTTGCAGGATTCGCAAAGATGAAGAAATGGGCTGGTTGAGCTATGCGCTCGCTATCCTGCTGTTCAATGGATTAGGCGTTCTTGCCGTCTATGCACTGCAACGGTTTCAACTCTGGTTGCCGCTGAATCCGCAGCAGTTCGCCAATGTCAGTCCCGATTCATCGTTCAACACCGCCATCAGCTTTGTCACCAACACCAATTGGCAGGGTTACGCGGGCGAATCAACCATGAGCTATCTCACGCAGATGCTCGCGCTGTCCGTGCAAAATTTCCTGTCAGCCGCTACCGGGATCGTCGTCGTCATTGCGCTGATTCGCGGCTTTGCCCGTCACACCGTAAAGAGTATTGGCAATGCCTGGGTTGATTTGACGAGGATTACGCTTTATGTGCTGTTGCCGCTGTCGCTGCTGTTCGCGGTGTTTCTGGTGAGTCAGGGCGTAGTTCAAAATTTCGCCGCCTATCAGGATGTGACGACCGTAGACATGACCGCCTATGAAGCGCCGAAGCTGGATGCTGCTGGTCAAGCCATCAAAGATGCCGAAGGCAATGCAGTAACCGAGCCGGTGGCTCTTCAAACGCAAACGCTGGCAATGGGGCCGGTCGCTTCGCAGGAAGCGATAAAAATGCTCGGCACTAATGGCGGCGGCTTCTTCAACGCCAATTCAGCGCATCCCTTTGAAAATCCGTCGCCGCTGACCAATTTTTTCCAGATGCTGTCGATTTTCCTGATTCCGGGTGCGCTGTGCTATGCCTTTGGCCGAATGGTCGGCGATGTGCGCCAGGGCTGGGCGGTATTGGCGGCCATGACGGTTCTGTTTGTGGCAATGGCGGTTGCGGCAATCACGCTTGAGCAGCAAGGCAATCCCTTATTCACCACCGCCGGGGTTGATCAGATTGCCAGCGCGACTCAGGCCGGCGGCAATATGGAAGGCAAGGAAACGCGATTTGGCATTGCCGATTCCGGGCTGTTCGCCGTCATTACTACTGCGGCTTCCTGTGGTGCGGTTAATTCGATGCACGATTCATTTACTCCACTCGGCGGGATGATTCCGCTAATCCTGATGCAATTGGGCGAAGTGGTGTTTGGCGGAGTCGGTTCTGGTCTCTACGGAATGCTGATCTTCGCCATCATGGCGGTGTTTATTGCCGGGCTGATGATTGGCCGCACCCCGGAATATCTGGGCAAGAAAATTGAAGCCTTTGAGATGAAGATGGTTTCAATCGCCATTCTGGTCACACCATTATTGGTGCTGTGTGGAACTGCTATTGCCGTAATGAACGCCGCTGGCCGGGCGGGCATTCTCAATCCGGGGCCACATGGTTTCTCGGAGATCCTCTACGCCTTCAGTTCGGCGGCCAATAACAACGGCAGCGCCTTCGCTGGACTCTCGGCCAATACGCCTTTCTACAATGTGATGCTGGCGATTGCGATATGGTTTGGCCGTTTCGCCGTGATCGTGCCGGTGCTGGCGATAGCCGGTTCGCTGGCGGCGAAAAAGCGCATCGCGGTCACGGTGGGAACCATGCCCACCCACGGGCCGCTGTTCATTAGCCTGCTCATCGGCACGGTGTTGCTGGTGGGGCTGCTGAATTATGTCCCCGCGCTGGCTTTGGGGCCGGTCGTGGAACATTTCATGCTCTGGGCCGGGCGCTGAGTTCAAGGAGAAAACCATGTCCCATAAAACCTTTTCCCTGTTTGATCCGACGCTGGCTAAACCGGCCATCGTGGATGCCTTCAGGAAACTCGATCCACGCATTCAATGGCATAACCCGGTGATGTTCGTGGTGTACGTCGGTAGCCTCCTAACCACCGCATTGTGGGTGCAAGCCTTGGGCGGTCAGGGCGAAGCGCCCGCCGGTTTCATTCTCGCGGTGGCGCTGTGGCTGTGGTTTACGGTGTTGTTCGCCAACTTTGCCGAGGCGCTGGCCGAAGGCCGCAGCAAGGCGCAAGCGGCGGCGTTGCGCGGGCGAAAAAGACGGTCATCGCCAAAAAACTGCGGGAACCGCGTTATGGCGCGGCGGTGGATTTGCTGCCGGGAATCGAATTGCGGCGCGGCGATGTGGTGCTGGTCGAGCCGGGCGACATGATTCCCGCCGATGGCGAAGTCATTGAAGGCGTGGCGTCGGTCAACGAAAGCGCGATTACCGGCGAATCCGCGCCGGTGATCCGTGAATCGGGCGGCGATTTCAGCGCAGTGACCGGCGGCACCACTGTTCTATCGGACTGGATCGTAGTGCGGATCACGGTCAATCCCGGCGAAGCCTTTCTCGACCGCATGATCGCGATGGTGGAAGGGGCCAAGCGCCAGAAAACCCCCAATGAAATCGCGCTGACCATTCTGCTGGTGGCGCTGACCATTGTGTTCCTGGGCGTGACCGTCACCTTGCTGCCGTTCTCGCTGTTCAGCGTGGATGCGACCCAAGCCGGTGCGCCGGTCTCGATGACGGTGCTGATTGCGCTGCTGGTCTGCCTGATTCCGACCACGATAGCGGGCCTGCTGTCGGCGATTGGCGTGGCGGGGATGAGCCGGATGATGCAGGCCAATGTGATCGCCACGTCGGGCCGGGCGGTGGAAGCGGCGGGCGACGTGGATGTGCTGCTGCTGGACAAGACCGGCACCATTACCTTGGGCAATCGTCAGGCGTCAGCCTTTCTGCCCGCCCCCGGCATTCTTGAAGTGGCGCTGGCCGATGCCGCGCAACTGGCGTCGCTGGCCGACGAAACCCCGGAAGGGCGCAGCGTGGTGATTCTCGCCAAACAGCGGTTTAACTTGCGGGAGCGCGATATTCACGCCCTGGGCGCGACGTTTATCCACTTTTCGGCGCAGACCCGGATGAGCGGCGTTAATCTGGATGGGCGGCAGATTCGCAAAGGCTCGGCGGAAGCGATTCGCCAGCTCGTCGAATCAGTGGGCGGCCATTTCCCGGAACCGGTGGCCCGCGCCGTGGATGACGTGGCCCGGCGCGGCAGCACCCCGCTGGTGGTCGCCGACGGCGCGAAGGTGTTTGGCGTGATCGAACTCAAGGACATCGTGAAGGGCGGCATCAAGGAGCGTTTCGCCGAACTGCGGCGGATGGGCATTAAAACGGTGATGATCACCGGCGACAACCGGCTGACTGCCGCCGCGATTGCCGCCGAAGCTGGAGTAGATGATTTTCTGGCCGAGGCGACCCGGAGGCCAAGCTGGCGCTGATTCGCCAGCATCAGGCTGAAGGGCGGCTGGTGGCGATGACCGGCGACGGGACGAATGACGCGCCAGCCTTGGCGCAAGCCGACGTGGCGGTGGCGATGAACACCGGCACTCAGGCGGCGAAGGAGGCGGGCAATATGGTTGATCTCGACAGTAACCCGACCAAGCTGATCGAGATCGTCGAGACCGGCAAACAGATGTTGATGACGCGAGGTTCGCTGACCACCTTCAGCGTTGCTAACGACATCGCCAAGTATTTCGCCATTGTGCCAGCGGCCTTTGTCACCACTTACCCGCAACTTGCCGCGCTCAACGTCATGGGTCTGGCCAGTCCGGCTTCAGCGATTCTGTCGGCGGTTATTTTCAACGCCCTGATCATCATTTTCCTCATCCCGCTGGCGCTGACCGGTGTCAAGTACCGACCGCTCGGCGCGGCGGCGCTGTTGCGGCGCAATCTGCTGATTTACGGCTTGGGCGGGATCATGGTCCCGTTCATTGGCATCAAGGCGATTGATCTGCTGATTGCGTTCGCAGGCTGGGCATAAAGGATTAATAAGGAGAAACACCCATGAAAACCCTGATTCGCCCGGCGTTAAGCCTGTTTATCCTGCTGACGGTCATCACCGGCCTGATTTATCCGCTGCTGGTGACCGGCATCGGCCAAGCCCTGTTTCCGGCACAAGCGGCGGGCAGCCTGATCCAGCGCGACGGCAAGCTCATCGGTTCGCGGCTGATCGGCCAGAACTTCACCGATCCCAAATACTTCTGGGGCCGACCGTCGGCCACTGGGCCGTATCCCAACAATGCAGCGGCTTCCGGCGGTTCCAATCTGGGACCGCTGAATCCGGCTTTGCATGACGCGGTAGCCGGTCGGGTTAAAGCCTTGCGCGAAGCCGATCCGGGCAATAGCACACTGGCGCCGGTGGATTTGGTTACGACTTCGGCCAGCGGCCTTGATCCGCACATCAGCCCGACGGCAGCGGCTTATCAGGCGGCGCGAGTGGCGCGGGTGCGCGGCTTGCCGCTGGACGCGGTGCAAACCCTGATCGCGCAGCACACCGAAGATCGGCAGTGGGGAATTTTTGGCGAACCAAGGGTCAATGTGCTGGAACTCAATCTGGCGCTGGATGGCTTAAAATCCCGGCCATGACTGACTTGACACTATCCACCGCGCCCATCGTCCGCCATTTCCGCCAAATCCTGCTGTGGCCGTTGCGGGTGATTCCCGGTCAGGCGGGAGGAATCCATATCTCCAAATACTGGGAGCTGCTGGAAGCCCTGGGCGATGACTGCCCGTGGCGGGAAGTGGTGGATGAATTCGCCGATCCGGCCGATTTTCAGGAGCGGCATTACAAGGAGTTCGTCACTTTTTTGCCTTATGTCCAACGCTTTCTTTACGGCGAAGGCATCGGTCGGGAAGGCTTGACCGGCTACGGTAAATCGCCGATTCGGGTATTCCGCCGCAGTGGCATTGATCGAATGCGCGCCATTTTTGACGATCCATCGCCGCCAGTGCTGTTTGAGATCGCGCATATCGATCTGCATTTCTTCTACGACATTGACATCATCATTCTGGCGATAGAGTTCTTCACCAATGATCTGCCGCTGCCGTTGGCGCAGGAGGCGCTGTTCAAACTGGGCCGGGCTTATCCGGCGTTCTGGGAGGCCAACGGTCAGGGCGGGCAATGTCCGCGCCGGGTGGAATGGCTATCGGCGGCGGGCGATACGCTGGCGATGTCCGACTACGAAAACCGGGATCAATTTTGCCCTTTGTCGGACGACACCGCTCCCCGAACGTCGCCGCGCACTGGGAATATCTGTTGCGACCCCTGGCTTTGTACCATTCCGATAACGAAGGCGTGATGCTGTATCGGCAGGTGGAATATCACCGGATGCCGCTGCTGGCCTATCTCAGCTTCGATGATCCGCAAGAATTGACCCGTGGCGATTTCGCCCGGCTGGCGCTGATTACCAAGCCGGGGCCTTCCGATACCCTGCCGTACTCGGAACGGGAACTGGCCGATTTCGAGTACAAATACTGCTACGACAAATTCTGGGATCCCGCCCATCCCGCGTTCAGCAGCCGCTATCTGTGTTGCGGTCACTCGTTCGTGATGGTGGGCAAGGCCAGCGAACGCTTTTTCACCGATCCCAATGCCGGGCTGCTCGGCCAGTTTCGCCATCAGTATTTTCTGCTCAATCTGGTCGCCCACTTTCACAAGGCCGCCTTGATGCTGTTCTCGGAATGGCTGGCGGCGGCGATCAGTCAGCTCGACATCCGCAGCATGGATTCGGTCAAGGCGTTCAAGCGGGAAATTCGCCGGGTCATGGAAACCTTCCTGCGCTTCACCCATCGCTACTGGTTTCACGAAGTCTCCAATCAGGCCCAGGTGCGCGATCTGTTTCGGATGCTGGCCGGGCATCTCGACACCGACCGGATTTATCAGGATGTCAGCGCGGCGGTGAAGGAGATGAATCAATACCTGGACAGCGACAGCTTGCGGCGGCAGGCCAATACCGTGGTGCGGTTGACGGTGGTGACCACGCTGGGACTGATCGCCACCGTTTCGACCGGCTTTCTGGGGATGAACATTTTTGATTTCACCAACGAGGCGGCAGCGTTCAAGCTGTTGACGTTTATCGCGGTGGCGATTCCCAGCGTGTTGCTGGTGAATTACGCGGTCGCCAAAGCCAAGGTTCTTTCCGATTTTCTGGAAGCCCTGGCGAATGAAAATCTGACCTGGTGGGATCGCACCAAGGTATTGCTGCGGATTTGGTGGAAACCGCGTTCCAGGTGACTCAAAGCCAGCATCTTCAGATCGCAGCCTGTCCAATGCTGGCCCCGCCATCGACGAACGGGCGCGGGCTTGACCAGACCCACGTTGCTCACCCGATGATGAACGCCGCCATAGCGTCGCAAAATGGCTTGGGCCGCGCCTTGGGCCGGATGGACATGACCCATTGAACCCACGGATTGCTATCGTCTATCGTTCGCCGAATTTTTTCTTGACCTGGAGCTTTCCATGCAAACCCGTTTTCTGGGTTCTCGCGGACCCGCTGTTTCCGCCCTCGGTCTGGGCTGTATGGGCATGAGTGATTTTTACAGTGACCGGGATGACGCCGAATCGCTGGCTACCCTGCACCGGGCGCTGGAACTGGGCATTACCCTGTTCGATACCGCCGATATGTACGGGCCGCACACCAACGAGGAACTGCTGGGCCGGGCGCTGCGGGGCCAGCGGGACCGGGTGTTTCTGGCCACCAAGTTCGGTATCGTCCGCGATCCTGCCGATCCCCACCAGCGGGGACTCAACAGCCGCCCCGATTATGTGCGTGCGGCCTGTGAAGGCAGCTTGCGGCGCCTGGGGGTGGAAACCATTGACCTGTACTACCAGCACCGGATCGATCCTCAGACGCCGATTGAGGACACGGTCGGGGCGATGGCGGAACTGGTGCAGGCTGGCAAGGTTCGCTATCTGGGCCTGTCGGAAGTTTCCGCGGTGACGCTGGAAAGGGCTTATGCGGTTCATCCCATCACCGCCGTGCAATCGGAATATTCCCTGTGGACCCGCGATCCGGAAACCGATGGCGTCTTGGCCGCCTGTCGCCGCCTGGGAGTCGGCTTCGTGGCCTACAGTCCCCTCGGACGGGTTTTCTGACCGGCGCCATCCGGCAGCCTTCAGATTTCGCGGAGGACGACTACCGCCGCACCAGTCCCCGCTTTCAGGGCGAGAACTTTACCCGGAACCTGGAACTGGTCGCTCAGGTTCAGGCGCTGGCCGAGCGCAAAGGCTGCACCGCTTCCCAACTGGCGCTGGCCTGGGTGCTGGCGCAGGGCGATGACATCGTTCCCATCCCCGGCACCAAGCGGCGGCGCTATCTGGATGAAAATGTGGCCGCCACTGAGGTGGCGCTGACCGCCGAAGAACGGGACGAACTGGCGGCGGCCTTCCCGCCGGATGCCGCCGCCGGTCTGCGCTATCCCGAAGCGATGATGCGCCTGGTGAATGCCTGAGTCTGTCGGCCAGTCTTTATTCGGCGATGCTCTCCTCGCGGTCCGCGCAAACCACCCGATTACGCCCTTGCATCTTGGCCTGATACAGGGCGGCGTCGGCCCGATGCAACAGAGCAGTCGCGTCAACCTCTTGCGTTCCGGCAGCGGCGATGCCGATGGATACGGTCACGACGGCAATTCGCCCCCTTGATAAGTTGCATGATCGCCTGGCGCAGAGCGTCCAGCCGCTCCCGCGCCGGGGCCAATGAAGCGCCGCACAGCACCACCGTAAGTTCTTCACCGCCATAGCGACAGGCGATGAGGTCGCTGCCGCGCAGGGAGCGGTTCAGCAGATCGCCGATGGCTCGCAACACGTCGTCACCCGTCTGGTGACCAAACACATCGTTGAAATGTTTGAAATGGTCAATGTCGAGCATGGCGACCGCCAGTGGTTCGCCGTTGCGCTGGCAGCGGCTCAGTTCATGAGGCAAGGTTTCATCCAGATAACGGCGGTTGAACAGGCCGGTGAGCGGGTCGTGGATCGCCTGATCGCGCAGAGCGGCCTGCATCTGCTGGCGCTCGGTGAAGTCGGTCAGGATGGCGAGAAACCCCTGCAACTGACCTTGTGCGTCGTAGCGATAAGTCCAGTCGACTTGGATGTCCAGAATCCGGCCATTTGGCAACCGATCCCGTCTGAAGAAAGGAGCAGGCGGCGGTTGTTCACGGATGACTCTTTGCAGGTGGTCCTGTTGCGCCTGGCGTGCGATCCCATCTGCGGTGAAATCCCAGATGAACCGCCCCACGGAGCCACCTTCCGGCCAGCCGTGCAGATGCTCCAGCGCGGGGTTGTGAAGGTAATGCGGCCCGTCAGATCCGCTTCCTCGACGCCTTGAGGCAATAAATCCACCAGGGTTTGATAGCGGGATTCGCTGGCGCGCAAGGCTTCTTCGGCCAGTTTGCGTTTAGTGATGTCGGTGTGCGTGCCAGCCATCCGCAGCGGCTGGCCTTGGGCATCCCATGCCGTGACCTTGCCGCGATCCAGAATCCAGCGCCATTCGCCGTTTTTGGCGCGGACGCGATGTTCCGATTCATAGCGCGGTGTTGCTCCAGCGAAATGCGCTTGCAGCGCCACCTGGCAATGCGGGAGATCGTCAGGATGCACCCGCTGTTCCCAACTGTTGACGTAAGGTTCGATTTCGGTGAAATCATAGCCCAGCATCTCCGCCCAGCGCGGGTTGATCTGATGTTCCCCGGTGCGCATGTTCCACTCCCAGAGACCGTCATTGGAGCCGTCCAGCACCCGTTGCAGACGTTCTTCGCTCTCGCGCAGGGTCGCTTCGGCGGTTTTGCGCTGCGCTTCTGCCCGTCGCAGGGCGTGATTGTCCTGGTCCAGTTTCAGTTTGGCTTCATGCAACGATTTCGTTCTCTGGCGCAATGCGCTTTGCAGCGCCAGATTCCAGGCCATTGTGACGACGACGATTCCCGCAATCGCGTACAGAAAAATCCGCAAATGCCGCTGATTTCTCCGTTCCTGTTCCTGCTTCTGTTCTTCCGGATCGAAGATGAAAGCGTCCATATCCAACGGTTTTTTGACGATCCCGATTTTCAGGATCAAGTCGTGCATCCGCCGCCACCGGTGCGGGTTGGTGTGGCCGATTTCAATCAAACCGTAGAGCATCAGTTCTTTAATCGCCTCTGCCTGAAACCGGTTGAAATCCCGCAAATCGCCACTGACGAGGGGATCCGCACGCGGTAGCGTCCGGGCGATTTGATCGGCGATTTCATCAGGATGATCCAGGGCGTATCGCCATCCTCGCAAGGTGGCGGTCACAAAACGCTGGACGGTTGTGGGGTGGTTTTCGACCCAGCGGGCATGAGCGAACAGCGAGTCGCCATAGAAATCAATCCCGTAATCAATGGGACGCAGGATTTTCACCGGTATCTGCTGGCGCTGAAAGTGATAGGGCGCGGTGATTCGGTAGCCGGGAATCACCTGCGCCTGATCGGTGATTAAATGCTCCAGGACTTTCGCTCCATCCGTTCGCCCTGAGCCTGTCGAAGGGCATTTATGGGTAAAAACCT
>JAAUTD010000247.1 GCA_012031845.1 Synechococcaceae cyanobacterium SM1_2_3 | reverse complement strand
GTTTTTTGCCGAAAAACAACTGAGAACAGTATATTTAGGCAAAAAATTTTGTTAGAATCGCAACCGTGCAGCAGGCTTTATTTCATTCTCCTCTGTCTGCTGCACATCCTCCTTTGGTGGTTTTTGGCCGGGCGTTTACGCCCGGCCTTTTTTCTTTTTTGAAATAACCGCTGAATTTTACAATACCCCAAAACGATTATCCTGATTGACCCTGATCACGGTCTGGAGGAAACTTGTCACTGATCTGAGAGGCAGTCGGAAAATTTTATATTGTAGTCCCTTGATTTGCCTGAGCGCAGGGGCGACTTTTCACCAGCTTGGCGGGATACCCCCTACAGTCCTTAATAATCAAATAATTACAGGACTTTCGCTTCAGGTTCAAAAACCGTTCGGGGTGAGCCGGTCGAACCCGTTTATTACCAATGAATGCCTTTCGACAGGCTCAGGGCGAACGGATGGAGCGAACGTCCTGAATTAGTTGCCACTTTAGCGATTATGGCCGCTCCTTTTACCGCATCTCTTTTTTTCCTCCCATCGACCCGATTCCGATTAAGCGCCTAGCCGAATCATCCCTACGGGAAGAGGGGAGCTTTCTTATGCAGATTTGGCTATCGGGTAGGGTATGAAACGTTTCGTTAAGGTTCTGCTGCAAAATCCTGGCGCGGCTTCGCTGGTGTTGTTCACCCGCGAAATCTGGGCGAATCCACGGGCTATGGGCGCGGTTTTCCCCAGCACGCCTTCGCTGGCCAGCCGAATGGCGGCGCGGGTGCCGCTGGATCGCGAAGGACTGGTCGTGGAGCTGGGCGGCGGCACTGGCGCAGTGACCACCGCCCTGCTCAAGCATGGCGTCCCGCCGTGGAAGCTGGTGGTGGTGGAACGCTCGCCGACCCTGGCGAATCATCTACGCCAGCGTTTTCCTCAACTGCAAATCATCCAGGGCGACGCCGCCCAACTGAGTCACCTGTTTGAACAGCCCTCGCCTCCGATCAACAGCATCGTGTCCAGCCTGCCCCTGCGCTCACTGCATCCCACCATCACCCGCGCCATCAGTCATCAATTTGAGACCTTGCTCGAATCCGGCGGCCTGCTGATCCAGTTCACCTACAACCTGCGCGCACCCGCGCCCGGTTGCTGCCGCGTTTTCGGCAAGTATCGAGCAAGATCGTATGGGGCAACCTGCCGCCAGCACGAGTGGAGGTCTTCGAGCGGGAATAAGCGCCCAAGCCCTATTTGCGGGTGGCGCGCTCGAGTTCCACGGCCTGTTCGGCCTGAATCGCGGTCAGGGCGATGGTAAATACGATGTCTTCCACCAGCGCCCCCCGCGACAAGTCATTCACCGGCTTGCGCAGACCTTGCAGCATGGGGCCGATGCTAATCACGTCGGCGCTGCGCTGCACGGCTTTATAGGTGGTGTTGCCGGTGTTGAGATCAGGGAAAATAAACACCGTCGCCCTTCCCGCCACCTGACTGTCCGGCGCCTTGCTTTGCGCCACATCCTTGATCGCCGCCGCGTCATATTGCAGTGGGCCGTCAATCAGCAAATCCGGTCGCCGTTCGCGGGCAATGCGGGTGGCTTCCTTGACCTTCTCAACATCGCTGCCGCTGCCCGACGTGCCGGTGCTGTAGCTCAGCATCGCCACCCGTGGGGTGATACCAAACGCCTTGGCCGACTCGGCGCTCTGAATCGCAATATCAGCCAGTTCTTCGGCATTCGGATTGATGCTGATCGCGCAATCGCCATACACCAGCACCTGTTCCGGCAGGCACATGAAAAAGACCGACGACACCAGCTTGACGCCGGGCGCGGTCTTGATCAGTTGCAGCGCTGGCCGGATGGTGTTGGCGGTGGTATGCACCGCGCCCGACACCAGCCCGTCCACTTCACCCAGTTGCAACATCACTGTACCCAGCACCACGGGATCATGCAGTTGCTCTTCGGCCAGCCCGGCGGTTAAGCCCTTGTGCTGGCGCAATTCCACCATCGCATCAATGTAGCGCTGCCCGATCTGGCTGGGATCGATAATTTCAATGTCCGGTGGAATGGTCATGCCGCGCCGCGCCGCCAGCCGATGCATCCGCCCAGCGTCGCCAAGCATCACGCAGCGGGCCAGACCGCGCTGGTGACAGATGATCGCCGCCTCAATGGTACGCGGCTCGTTGCCTTCCGGCAGGACGATCCGTTTGCTGGCCCGGCGGGCGCGATCCGCCAGCATGTGCTGAAACGCGGGGGGGCTAAGTCGCCGCTCTTGCAAATTACTCAACAGCGGTTCCTTCCAATCCAGGGTGATGTGCGACGCCACCGCCCCTACTGCCCGTTGCATCCGGTCGCGGTCATCCAGCGGGATTTCCAGATTGATATAGGGCAAGTACAGCACCGCCTGCATCGCGCTGTAGGAAATGGTCAGGATGGACAGGCCGGTATCCAGCGCGGGGCTGCACAGTTTCCACAGGCGCGGGTCTGGTTTGACCCCGTTGGTCAGCAGCACCGCCGCAACATGGGTGCCGCTCATCGCCGCCATGCACACCGCCAGCAGCAGATCGTCGCGGTCGCCGGGGATAATGACCAGCGCCCCTGGCCGTAAATCCTGACAGGTGTTAGTCAGTGTGCGCGCACCCAGAACCACATGGGTGACGCGCCGATCCAACTGACCCTCGTACAGGGTTTGGGCGTCAATCATGTGCATCATGTCCCGCACTCGCGGCGCAATCAGATCGCGTTGCCAGGGCACACAACCCAGCAGTTTGAAGGTTTCCGGCCAGCGCCGGGCGCATTCCATGCGAAATTCGGTTTCGTGCTCTGGATCGTAGCCGTTCTCGGCGCGGCTGAAGTCGAAGCGGATATGACCAGTCGGGTCTACCGGGGCATCCACCAGATTAAGAATGCAGCCATCATGCGTTCATGGCGAATGCCGCCATAAGCCCGCGCCACCACTTCCACCGTGTCGGCGACCTGGCGCGGGGGTATCGCAGCCGGGGCCGCGACGAAGATGATTTTGGCATCCAGGGTTCGCGCCATCTTGGCATTGAGGTGGGTGCCATAGGATTGCTCGTCGGTGTCCATCAAACCTTCGACTACGACCACGCTGGCGTTCTGGGCCGCCTGTTCATAGCGGGCGATGACCTCTTCCAGCAGTACATTTTCGTGATCATGCCCCAGCAGACTTTCAACCTGGGTGACTGGAATCGGCTCCGGCGGATTCAGACTGGTGACGATTCGCGCCAGCCGGGTAGAGCGTTCCGGGCCAGTGTCAGTCGCATGAGGCTGGCTGATCGGCTTGCAAAACCGACTGGAATGCCTTCGCGGTCGAGAGCATGAACGAGGCCAAGCGCAACGGTGGTCAACCCGACCCGTTGCTCGGTGGGGACAACAAGAATTGCCGTAGTCATAACCGTTTCCTTGCGCTGAGTTGCTGATGTTGCAGTGCAACGTAGCATACAACGGTTCGGTTACAGGCAGATAGAAGTCAAATCCAGGACTTTCGCAGGATTTTCGCTTCGGATTCAAAAACCGTTCGGGGTGAGCCGGTCGAACTCCGTTTTTTTACCAATGAACGCCCTTCGACCGCTGAGCGTGTCGAAGCATCAGGGCAAACGGATGAAGCGAAAGTCTTGTTTCGTTAACGGCGATGTAGAACGGGCATCCTGCCCGTTCTAGCCTGGGCGACGAGCAGATTCAGAGTGGTTGTTGTTCGAGGGCGTCGCAGTCCACCACATCGCGATAGGCATGCCAGGAGGCATGGCCGATCAGCGGCAGCGCAACCGCCAGACCGAGGTAAAAGGTCATCAGGCCGATTCCGGTGAAAATGGCGATCAGCGCCGCCCATAAGCCCATGACCGCTGGATTGGCTCGCACCGCCGTGATGCTGGTTAGCACCGCCGTGATGAAATCGGTCTTGCGGTCGAGCATCATCGGGATCGAGACCACGCTGATGGCGAAAACCACCGCCGCAATCACCGCGCCCACCAGCATGAATACGATCAGGAAGGTCAGCCCGGCGCCAGAGAAAAACAGTTGCGCGACCGAGCTGTCGAGGGTCAGATTGCGCCCGCCGATGATGACGGCGAACAACACGGCGGACAGCCGCGCCCAGACGATCATTAACACGCCAATCAGCCCGCCGAACAGCAGAATCGGCATGACATTGCGCTGCCAGGCGGTCAGCGCATGTTGCAGGGTTGCCGGTTCGCCGGCTTGCAGGCGACGACTGATGTCGTACAGACCCATCGAGAGAAATGGCCCCGCCAGCAGAAACCCGGTGGTTAGCGCCAGCGCGTACTGAAATCGGCCTTCCACCAGATAAACCAGCAGATAGCCCATGACCACGAACAGCACGCCATAAGGAATGCTGGATGCAGGCGCCTGCCACAGGTCTTTCCAGCCCGCGCCGAGCCATTCCCAGGGCCGATCAATGGCGACGATTCGGACTTTGGGCGTAGTGAGGGAACTTTCAACAACAGGAATGGAAGCAGTCATGTCAATTCCTCCTTTACCGCTTTTTTTAATGGGCTTAACCGCGTTGTGGCCGCAGCCGACGGTACAGATCGTAAGTCTGCTGGGCGATGCTGCGCCAACTGTAGTGCCGTTCCACCCGATCACGTCCGGCCTGAGCCATGCGCTCGCACAGCTCCGGGTCGGCGGCCAGCCGGTTGATGGCGTCGGCCAGCCCGTGTTCAAACCCGGCTGGCGCAATCGGATCATGTGGCGGCTCCGGCGACAGGTGCGGGTCCACCAGAAAGCCGGTTTCGCCATCCACCACCACTTCGTTAATCCCGCCGACCGCGCTGCCAACTACTGGAGTGCCACAGGCCATTGCTTCCAGATTGATGATGCCGAACGGTTCGTAAATGGAGGGACAGCAGAAAATAGTGGCGTGCGAATACAGGGCAATCGTGGTCTGGCGCGACACCATCTTGGGAATCCAGATGATGCCGGGACGATTTTGTTGCAGCTCGCGCACCATATCTTCCATTTCACGCTGCATGACCAAGGTGTCAGCGTCGCCTGCGCACAGCACCACTTGCAGTTTCGGGTCCAGATGCGGAATAGCTTGCAACAGGTAATACAGCCCCTTTTGCCGGGTCATCCGCCCAACGAATAGCACATAGGGCCGATTGGGATCGATGCCGAATTCAGCGATAGCGGCAGGCGCATGAACCGGGTGGTATTCTTCGGTATCAATGCCGTTGGGGATGACGATGACCCGGCTCGGCTCGACATTGAACAACCGCAGAATATCGTCGCGGGTGCTGCGCGATACCGCGATCACTGAGTCGGCCATTTCCAGCGCGGTTTTTTCGACCCAGCGCGACAGATCGTAACCGTGGCCTAATTGCTCACGCTTCCACGGCCGCAGCGGCTCCAGCGAATGCACCGTGATCACCAGCGGGATGTTGTAGAGAATTTTGGCGAGAATGCCGCTGAAGTGGGCGTACCAGGTGTGGCAATGGATCACCTCCGCCGCGCCTTCCAGATCGCCGACGCCCTGGCCGACAAACGCCAGACAGGTGCTTAACGCCTTCAGCGGCGAGACAAAGGATTGGGGACAGCCCGCAAAATGAGTGGTGTCCATTTTGATGCCGCGAACGTGCAACTGGCCTTCGTCCAGCGTCTGATCGTGAAAGCTGCGCACCTCGACCGGGGTCAACTTGGCCAGTTCGCGGGACAGATACTCGACGTGGACGCCCGCGCCGCCATAGACATAGGGGGGGATATTCGTTGGTGGTGAGCAGGACGCGCA
>JAAUTD010000246.1 GCA_012031845.1 Synechococcaceae cyanobacterium SM1_2_3 | reverse complement strand
GCCGCCAATAACGCCAGCGGCATGTGCTGCGGCACAGCTCAAAACAGCTACCAGACCTTGAAAAGTATGCGGGTGATGCTGGCTGATGGCGCGGTGCTGGACACCGGCGATCCGGCCAGCCGCCAGGCGTTCAGCGCCAGTCACGCCGACTTGCTGGCCCAAATCGCTGCATTGGGACAGCGCACCCGCGCTGATGCCACACTGGCCGAGCGCATTCGCAGCAAATTCAAAATCAAGAACACCTGCGGCTACAGCCTCAACGCCCTAGTGGATTACGAAGATCCGTTTGAAATTCTGCAACATCTGATGATCGGCTCTGAAGGCACACTGGGTTTTATCGCTGAAATCACCTTTAACACCGTTGAAGAACATAGCCATAAAGCCACGGCGCTGATGATCTTCCCCGACATCAAAACCGCCTGCGAAGCCGTGGCGACACTGAAAAGTCAGCCGGTCGCGGCCGTGGAACTCATGGATCGGGCGTCAATCCGCTCAGTGGAGAACAAGGCCGGAATGCCGCCATTTTTCAAGGATTTGCCAGAAGCCGCCGCCGCACTGCTGGTAGAAACCCGCGCATTGAATCCGGCCAATCTGAACGCACAGGTCGAGGTAATTACCGCCTCCATCGCGGCGATGCCGACCCTGTTTCCGTTTCAATTCACCGACCGGCCCGACGAATTCACCAAGCTGTGGGCGATCCGCCAGGGCTTGTTTCCGTCGGTCGGTTCGGCGCGAGCGACTGGCACTACGGTGATCATTGAAGACGTGGCGGTGGCAGTGCCGCAACTGGCGGCGATGACGCTGGATTTGCAGCGACTGTTCGACAAGCATGGCTATACCGGCTCGATCATTTTCGGCCACGCGCTGGAAGGCAATCTGCATTTCGTCATCACTCCCGACTTTTCCAAGCCGGACCAAACCGAACGCTATAAGCAGTTTATGGATGATGTGTGCGGGATGATCGTCCATCAGTACGACGGCTCGCTGAAGGCGGAACACGGCACGGGACGCAACATCGCGCCGTTTGTCGAACTGGAATGGGGCCAGCAGGCGTATCAACTGATGCGCGAAATCAAGGCGCTGTTCGATCCGCGCAACCTGCTGAATCCTGGCGTTATTCTCAATGACGACCCAGAGGCGCACCTTAAAAATATCAAGCCGATGGCCGCCGTTGATCCGCTGGTGGACAAGTGCATCGAATGCGGCTTTTGTGAATCGAACTGCCCCTCCCGCGCCCTCACCCTGTCGCCGCGCCAGCGCATCGTCGGTTTGCGCGAAATCGCCCGGTTGCAAGCTGCCGGTGAAGACGCCAGCCGGTTACAAGCGATTCAGGAGTCCTATCAATATCAAGGGCTGGACACCTGCGCCGCCGACAGCCTGTGTGCGCTGAGCTGTCCGGTCGGGATCAACACCGGCACGATGATGCTGAAGATTCGCAGCCAAAAACGCGGGCCAACTGCGCAGCGGATCGGCCACTGGGTAGCAAACCATTTTGCCGGGGTCACCGCCGCGACCCGCTTCAATCTGGCGGCTAACCATCTGTCGCACAACGTTTTGGGCAGCAAGCTACAAGGCGGTTTGACGGGCGGTCTGCGCAAGCTGTCCGGCGGCCGACTTCCGTTGTGGAATCGCTACATGCCCACCGCTGCGGCGACGCCCAAGTCTGCAACCAGCGCCACGCCCGACCGACCGCGAGTCGTCTATTTTCCCAGTTGCGCCAGTCGCACGATGGGGCCAGCCAAGGGCGATCCTGAATCCGAAGCGTTGCCGGTGAAAACCGCCGCTCTGCTGCGCAAGGCCGGTTTCGAGGTGATATTGCCAGAAGACGGCGCCGCGCTGTGCTGCGGCCAACCGTTTGAAAGTAAAGGCTTGCCCGAACAGGCCGACGCCAAGCGGCGGGAACTGGAGCAGGCGTTGCTCAAGGCCAGCCGCAACGGCCAAGACCCGATTGTGTTCGATACCACGCCTTGCGCCTTGCGGGTCAAGAAAGACGCGGAGCCGGTAACGCTCAACGCGCTCAAGCTCTATGACATCACCGAATTTCTGCATGACGTGGTATTGGCGCGATTGACGATTCGTAAGCAGCCGGAAACGGTTGCGGTGCATCCCACGTGCAGCAACATCAACATGGGCTTGCAGGCCAAACTGAAAGCCATTGCTGAAGCCTGCGTGGAAAAAGTCATTGTTCCCGACCGGGTGTCCTGTTGTGGCTGGGCCGGCGATAAAGGCTTCACCCAGCCCGAATTAAACGCCAGCGCCTTGCGCGATTTGAAGGCGGCGCTGCCGGACGAATGCCAGTCCGGTTATTCCACCAGCCGCACCTGTGAAATTGGTCTTTCCCTGCATAGCGGGCGCTATTACCGCTCCATTGTTTATCTGGTGGATCGCTGCTCGGAGGCCCGGATCGACTGACACCCGGAGTAAGCCGCCAAATTCATGGATTCCCGTGGCGCGGCGGCGTCCGACCGACGCCGCTGGATTGCGCGGGTTTCAGGGAAGAAAAATTCGGCGAGCAACCCTGGGCGTCATGCGATGGGTTTGGGCTACGGGGTTGTTCGCCCCGCTTGTATCACTCTCACCAAGGAATCCTCAATATGCCTCTAAGTGTGCTGGCGTTGGTCGCGTTTTTACCCATCGCGATCGCGCTTGTTCTTATGGCGGGTCTACGCTGGCCCGCCACCAAAGCCATGCCGCTGGCCTGGCTGGCGTGCGTACTCGGTGCGCTATTCATCTGGAATCTGCCCGTCGGCTACATCGCCGCGTTGTCGGTTCAAGGCGTGATCTCTGCCATCGGCATTCTGATCATCGTCTTCGGCGCGATCATTATTCTGTACACGCTCAAATACTCCGGTGGAATGGAAACCATCCAGCACGGGATGCAGAATATTTCTTCCGACCGTCGCGTACAGGCGATCATCATCGGCTATCTGTTCGCCGCCTTCATCGAGGGCGCTGCCGGCTTCGGCACTCCGGCTGCGCTGGCCGCGCCACTGCTCCTGACCTTGGGGTTCCCACCCTTGGCGGCGGCAGTGATCTGCCTGGTGTTCAACTCTTTCCCGGTGAGTTTCGGCGCGGTGGGCACCCGATCGTCCTCGGTTTGCAGTATGTGCATCCGCTGGCGCTCGAAGCGGTGAACACCGTACCCGGCATCAACTTCACCAATATCGATCAGTTCAACGCCGTCATCGGTCACTGGGTCACCCTGATGCACCTGCCGATGATCATTATTTTGCCGATCTTCATGCTGGGGTTCATGACCCGGTTTTTCGGCCTCCAACGACGTTGGAGCGACGGCTTCAAAGCCTGGAAATTTTGCGTCTTCGCTGCTGTGGCCTTCAGCGTCCCTTATCTGCTCTTTGCCTGGCTCGTCGGTCCCGAGTTCCCGTCCCTGATCGGCGGGCTGGTCGGTCTCGGCGTGGTGGTCTACGGGGCCAAACGGGGGTTCTGCGTGCCTGGTGAGGTCTGGGATTTCGGCCACGAGGATCAGTGGGACCCGGACTGGACCGGTGAGATCAAGAGTTCCAACGCCACCGAGTTCACCGCGCACATGAGCCAGTTCAAAGCCTGGCTGCCCTACATCCTCATTGGTTTGATTCTGGTCGCGACCCGTATTCCCGAGTTGGGCCTCAAGAGTTTCCTGTCCGCTCAGACCATCGCTTTTACCAATCTCTTGGGCTACAAGGGCGTCAACAGCTCCATCGCCTATCTGTATTTGCCGGGCACTATTCCATTCATGCTGGTGGCGATCCTGACCATTTTCATTCACGGCATTCCTGGCAATTTGGTCAAAAAAGCCTGGATCGAGTCCATCGGCCGAATGAAAAATCCCGCTATCGCGCTGTTTTTCGCTGTGGCTCTGGTGTCGATCTTTCGCGGTTCAGGTGTGGTCAACGAGCTGTGGAACCCCCATGCCTACCCGTCAATGCCGCTGGCTATGGCTAAGTTGGTGGCGGATATCTCCGGCAATGCCTGGCCGATGCTCGCCTCGTTCGTCGGTGGTCTAGGGGCATTCATCACCGGATCCAACACGGTCTCGAATCTGCTGTTTGCCGAGTTCCAGTGGGGCGTCGCCTCTCAACTCGATCTGCCACGCCAGATCATCGTGACCGCGCAGGTGGCGGGCGGGGCTATGGGTAACATGGTCTGCATCCACAACATCGTGGCGGTGTGTGCGGTGGTGGGCCTGTCCGGTCAGGAAGGCCCGATTCTGCGCCGCGCCGTGTGGCCGTTCCTGCTCTACGGCCTAGTGGTCGGCATCGTCGCCACTCTGATGTCATTCGTCTTCTTACCTCATCTGTTCTAAGGGCACAAAAGGGCTTATGGCACAGGGATGTGCCGCTATTGCAAAAGCGCCGGTATCCGGTTTTAGGCCCAGCGTCTGCCCTGCCAATGCCAATCCATTCCTGCCGCTGCCAATGCCCCGCTCCAACCGGGTTCCAGCGGCAGATTCAGCACATTCCATTGCCGCCCTTGTTTATCTCGTAGATTAACCCGGCTCTCTGCTAATTCATCTGCTGGAAAGCAGACTTCCAATGTGCGTAAACCACTGGACAATCCGCCGCCTAATGCCTTGGCAATGGCTTCCTTGCGCGTCCAGCAGGTGAAAAAGCTGAATGCCACTGTTCGGTGGGCATTGCCTGAAATGCCGCCCATTCGCGGGGCGTACAAATACGCTCGGCAATAGCCACCGGATTCGTCATTCGATCCATGCACTCCAAATCTACGCCCAATTCGCGGGACGCCACTGCATACAAAGCCCAATCGGCGCTGTGCGACACATTGAAATGCAGATCGCCTTTGCCTCGTCCCCCGGCCAATAGCGGCTTACCCTGCGGCCCCTGCCGGAATTGCAGGGTTGCCGCTGGCTGATTCAAATAGATCGCCAGCAATTCTCGCAACAAGCCGCGTCCAGCAATGAAACAGTCGCGTAATTCAGCAAAGCGGAACCGCGCCGCCCGTTCCTGCTCTTCGGCGCTTAGAATTGCCGCCAAATGCGCCTGCCGTTCGGCGGGTTGCTGCAAATCCGCCAGCCAAACCTGAATTTCATTGGCGGCCAACGGGGCAGGTTTGCCGACCGGCCACTGCGCTGGAATAGCCATACGTTGTTTAGGTTTGTTCTCTAAACTATCGCCCACCATCATTTCAGCCATCGGAGATTCTCATGAGCCATACCATTCATATTAAGGTGCGGGGTTATCATCTCGACCTGTTCCGTCACGTCAACAATGCCCGTTATCTGGAATTCCTGGAAGAAGCCCGCTGGAGCTTTTTGGAAAGCAGGGGGCATCTGGATATTCTGGAACAAGGTAACTACACCTTTGCCGTAGTCAATATCAACATCAATTACCGCCGCCCCGCCTATATGAGCGAGATGTTGCAAATCACTACTTCGGTAAAAACCATTGGAACCCGCAGTTGCGTCATGCACCAACTGATCACGCTTAAAGACACCGATACAGTCATCGCGGATACCGATGTCACCTTCGTCATCGTAGACACCCGTACTGAGAAAGCCGCAATGCTGGAAGGTGAATTACGGGCTGCGCTGGAGCGAATGATGGATTAGCGGCGACATTGTCAGGACTTTCGCTCCATCCGTTCGCCCTGACGCTTCGACACGCTCAGCGGTCGAAGGGCATTCATCGGTAAAAACGGGGTTCGACAGGCTTACCCCGAACGGTTTTTGAATCCAAAGCGAAAATTCTGATTATGTTAATCAGCCTTATCAGAATCCAAGATACCTGATAGAGAAAGGAGCCACCTTAATGAGT
>JAAUTD010000245.1 GCA_012031845.1 Synechococcaceae cyanobacterium SM1_2_3 | reverse complement strand
AGTCGCCGCCGGGGTCGCGCCCGATAGCCCGGAATCATTGTTGACCCCAAACAGGTTGTGGCCCTGTGAATTCAGGGTTCCAACACCGGCCACCCGGATTTCCGGGCCAAGCACTGAGGCGCTGTTACCCGCAATCAGGCTGTTGCCGAGCGTCAGGGCGTCTTCGGTGTAAACGCCGCCGCCGTAACTGGCGCTGTTGCCGGTGATCGTGCTACTGGTCAACGTCAACGGGCCAAATCCCCCAGTGAGTCCGCCCCCAACATTGTTGGCAGTATTACCGGACACAGTGCTGTTGATCAGCGTAATAGTTCCTTGGTAATTACCCAGGCCACCGCCGCCAAATCCGCTGCCGCCGTTTGACGAATTGCCGGACAATGTACTGTTCCGCAGGGTCAGCGTACTGGTGGATGCTTCGTTTGAAATGCCACCGCCGCTTCTAGCAGAATTGCCGTTGAGGGTGCTACTGGAGACCGCAGCCGTACCGTCCCAGATGTAGAGACCGCCGCCCTTACTGGTCGCGGTATTACTGGTCAGGACACACGCATCTATCGTCAGGCGCCCTGACTGAAAATAGCGCCGCCGCCGCCGTTGCTCGCCGCCGTCGCGGTATTGCTGGTCAACGTGCTGTTGCTTAGGGTGGCCGAGCTGCCAAATTCAATGTTGATCGCGCCGCCTCTCACTGCGGTATTGCCGGAGAAACTGGAGTCGCTGACGGTCAGGGTTCCGTAGCTCTGAATGGCTCCGCCACCGCTAAAACCAGACGTGGTGGTGGATTGGTTGCCGGTAAAGGCGCTGTTGCTGACCGTCAGATTGCCGTTATTGAGAATAGCGCCGCCGGGATTGACTGACGATCCGTCTTTTAAGGTCAGTCCATCAATCACGACCGTCTTGCTCGCGGCGACCGTGAAAATCCGCGAGGCGCTGTTGCCGCTCACTGCGAGATTGGCCGCGCCCGGTCCATTGATCGTCGTGTCATCGCTGATCGCGATTTCACCCGTGGACAGGGGAATGGTTCCGGTTAATCCGACCTGGAAGGCAATCGTATTGGGGCCAGCAGCGCCGTTGGCCTGGGCAATCACTTCTCGCAGCGATTCGGCGCCGCTATCGTAAGGTTTTTGACGATCAAAGCCGCCGCGAGACTGAAGCTGGCTTCAACGGTGCAATTGGCGGTGATGGCGTTCGTGGTGTAAGTGGTTCCCAACAGACTCCCGCCGCAGGTCCCGCCTACTGTAGCGACATAGCCAGCGTTCGGAGTCACAGTGAAGGTCGTCGTAGCCCCAGAGCTGACAATGCGAGAAGTCGGGCTGATGCTTCCATTGGTGCCGATGACCGAGGCGGTTGCCGTGAAAGTCGGCAGGATGGCGCTTTCTACCGCGCCGATGTCCACCGTCGCGTTGACGGTGCGTGGAAACCCGACGCCGCGCTGGTCTTCGGTCAGACCGGCAGCCGTGGCCAGAGCATTGTCTCCCGCGTCAATCGCAGTGTTGCCGGGTGTACCGGGCAAAGGGAGATGGGTGAAGGTCGGACCGCCATTAGGAAGCAGGTCATTAATAATGTTGCCGATGAGGACGCCGATTCCCGGAACGGTGTAAGTGCCAGTGCCAGTCGGACTTACGCCGGATAAACCGGAAACATTGTTGACCCCAAACAGGTTTTTGCTTGCAAGGTGAAGGTTCCGCCGGCGACCCGGATTTCAGGGCCGGTGGGTGCGCTGTTACCGGCTATCAGACTGTTGCCAAGGGTGAGCGTATCTGATCCGTGGTAAATCCCTCCTCCACTGGAGGTAGCGGCGCTGTTGTAGGCAATCGTGCTGTTGGTGATGGTCAGCGGGCCGTTATTTTCGATACCGCCGCCGACATTGTTCGGCGCGCTATTGCCCGACAGGGTGCTGTTGATCACCTGCACGGTGCCGCTCAGATTGAACACGCCGCCGCCGCCGTGCCCGCTGCCACCAGTATTAGCGGTATTGCCGGACACGGTGGTGTCGCGCACGTTTAGTGTGGCGGTAGCGCCGCTGTTGGCGATGCCCCCGCCCCCGTGATCGGAGGTATTGCCCGACACCGTGCTGGAGATCAGATTCATCGTGCCAGGAGCAGCGTTGAACAGTGCGGCGCCGTCCGCCGCCGATCCAGAGGTCTTCGCCTGATTGCCGGTTACAACGCAGCTTTGAATCGTGGCCGTGCCGACATTCACCACCGCGCCGCCGCCGCCATCATTGGCGATATTGTTTTTAAGCGTGCTGTTGGTGATGTTTAGAGTACCTTCACTTCTGATTGCACCGCCGCTCAGGGGCGATTGATTGCCATCGAGAACGCTCTGGCTGATGGTTAATGCGCCCGCGCCCGCTTTGAGAATCGCGCCGCCGCGCTCGCCGGCGGGAGCCTTGCCGTTCTTGAGGGTCAGGCCGTTGATGGTCAAGTTGCCCGCAGTCACATTAAAAATGCGCGAGGCGTTATTGCCGCTGACTGCCAGATTGGCTGCACCCAGTCCGTTGATAGTCACATTACTGCTTATGCCGATCTCGCCGCTGGTCAGGGTAATCGTCTGGCCGCTCAGTCCAGCATCGAAGGCAATCGTGCTGGCGGAGGCGATAGCCTGCCGCAACGAGCCGGGGCCAATGTCGTTGTTATTAAAAACGGTGTAGTTACCCATCAGATCAAAAGTTGCGGTGACCAACTGGGCCGAACTCATCGTGACCACGCAGGTTGTTCCGACACCGGAACAGCCGCCGCCGATCCAGCCGGTGAAGGTGGAACCGCCGCCAGCGGTAGCGGTGAGCGTTACCGTAGCGCCTGTAGCGAAAAACTCCTTGCAAGAGGTTCCGGGACAGGCAATGGTTCCGCCAGTCACCGTACCACTACCAGTGCCCGCCGTAATGACGGTCAGCGGATAAGTGCCCGCCTCCATCGCGCCAATATCAACCGTCGTGTTGTAGATGCGCGGTGCGCCGCGCTGATCGGCAGTAAGAGGAGAAAGATCGGGGTTGATCGCAAGGGCATTGTTGCCAGCGTCAATTGCGGTTTCGCCCACTGCGCCAGGAAGCGGCTTGTGCGTCAGTAGACTGGCTAAAGGAAGCAAAGGACCGCCGTTATCGCTGAGGCCAGTAATAATCAAATTGATAAGTGAAGCTGTCGGGGTAAAGTCGCCGGTTTGCGGATAGTTGGTCGTACCGTTTACCACGCCAAGCGTGGAATTAAAACCAATCAGGTTATAGCCATTAGAGGTAAATGTGCCCGCATTATAAATTTCAGGGCCTAGAGTAGCGGTATTGCCAGCGATCAGACTGTTGCCGCTAGTCAGAATGTTTCCCGACGTAATATAAATAGCTCCACCGCTGAGGCTTGCCTCGTTGTAGGACAGAGTGCTGTTGACCAGTGTCAGCGTGCCGTCATTGCCGATTCCACCACCGTCAGTGCCCGCCGTGTTGCCGGACAGAGTGCTGTTAGTAATATTTACAGTACCCGATTGATTAGCAATAGCGCCGCCAAAACTATTAGTGGCATGATTATTCGATAGCGTACTGCTACTGATGACTACCGTACCGCCAGATTGGTTGTGGATGCCACCTCCATACTTCGCTGCAGTATTGTCGGACAGGTTGCTGTTAGTGATGGTGACGCTGCCACCGTTGTTTTGAATCGCCCCGCCCGCATCCGTTCCAAGCACGCCAGTCACTTCATTACCGATCAGTGCGCTATCCTGAATTATTAATTGTCCGCCATTACGGATCGCTCCGGCATTACGGGTCGCTGTGTTATTGATTACGCTGCTGTTGGCAATTGTTAAAACAGCAGCGCCTCCTTCATTGGCGATGGCTCCAGCTTCCAGCCCCGTATTGTTGGACAAGGTGCTGTTGTTACTAATAGTCAGCGTCCCTTCGTTCAAAATGGATCCGCCAATACTTCCGGCATCACCGCTATTAGTCAGAATGCTATGGGTAAACGTCACGGTATCATTGATTTTATTATGGAGTATACCGCCGCCTATACCTCCGCCATCAAACTTCAAATTGTCAAAAGTTACTGTGACGCCGGTTCCATCAGTGATGAAAACCCTGACAAAGGGGGCATTACTTAGGATGGTCAAAAGAGTCGCGCCCGGGCCCTGAATGGTCAGGTTTTTATCAAGCGAAATAGAATTAAGCAAGGTAATGGTCTGTCCATTCAGGCTCGCGTCAAAAGTAATCGT
Source organism: Synechococcaceae cyanobacterium SM1_2_3 (assembly GCA_012031845.1). Lineage (GTDB taxonomy): Bacteria > Pseudomonadota > Gammaproteobacteria > Competibacterales > Competibacteraceae > Contendibacter. The sequence goes on along the minus strand of JAAUTD010000245.1, from coordinate 1,588 downwards.
TTCACCAGAAGGAGCATCAATAACAGCTTGTCTCAATGAACCAGGGCCAGAGTCGTTGATATTGCTAACAACAATAGCCGCGCTGGCGGGAATGCTGAATAAACCGCCCAGCAGCAACATCAGCGCCAGGGTGAATCCTTTTATCGTTTTAATCATTACTGCTGTTTTCATATCCACTTCTCCACGACAAAACGGGGTTCGACCGGATGACCCCAAATGATCTTCGAATGATTAAAAAGAACAGATCAGCCCGCCATGTCATTCCAAATCAACAGCGCGATCCTGTTGAGCACAGGTTGAATATCAACATAAATAAAGCATAAATCGCCAAAATGACCAAAGAATGGCGCTTCATATTGAAACCCCGAGGCCGCCCGTTTTCTCAACCACCGTATGCAACCGCGCCAGCCAGGCGCTTTCATCCGGGCAGTCGAGTACGTTCTCGAACAGGTCTTCCAGAATGGGCGATTGCGCAATCCGCTCCAGCACTGGGGCGCTGAGATCGGCGGCGCTTTCCCCAAAGCGACTGCGGATCAGCCGCCACAGGGTGCGCCATCCCGAATTTAATTGTTTTTCCAAGCTTTTCTCCATCGCCTTGCGGATGTCGATTCGCTCGACACAGGGCGCATAACGCATAGTGGTCACCTCTTCGTAGTCTTGTCAGGATTTTCGCTTCGGGTTTAAAAACCGGGTAGTCCTGCATTAAGTAGTTGTTTTTTGCTTATGCTATTGTAAAAGATAGCATTTTCTCTACCCATCACTATATTTTGCAGGACTACCAAAAACCGTTCGGGGTGAGCCGGTCGAACCCCGTTTTTTAGCGATGAATGCCCTTCGACCGCTGAGCGTGTCGAAGCGTCAGGACGAACGGATGGAGCTAAAGTCCTGATTTCTTGTTCTCCTGCGCCGTTTGCGCTTGTTAATTATGATTTACTCAATGTGTTACTGTGCTACTAATGGCGTCCTTGGTGCGCGGCTTAATCTTCGCGTCAAAGTTGGTCGGGCTTTGAGGGCGTCAGGCATGGCGGTTCTCTCGATTCTGGGCAGGAGCCGACAGCGGATCGTTGGCGCGATCCGCTGCGATTGAAGGGGCTGACGCGCGGGCTGTGGCTGAAGCAGCCGTCGTAGCGCGATGCCAATGGATTCGCCGGGGTCTAGGACGAGACCTGTGCGAATCCGTGAGAGCGTGGACGGTGGACGGTGGACGGTGGACAGTAGACGGAGGACTGGGGGATGGAATTCGGGCTAGTTCAGATAATATTGTTCAGATGGGTATTATGCGAAGCTCATGCAAATGGGAAATTTTCGAAGTACACATATTTTGCCGGTTTGGTGGGGGTCAGGGTTTCTCGGGATATCTGAAGCATCCGGAATTTCTTAAAGCTGTAAACCGCTCCGAAAATTGAGGCGGCCGGAGCCATTTCACAGACTCCTGCCAACCGTCCACCGAACATGCCGCCTTTCGCCCACCGTCGAGGCCCGGAGGTATCCGGGCGCAGGACAATCTACGGGTTGGTATCCTGTCGGTTTCACTCTCGTCTCGAAGCACCTCCTCCTCGACGGTCCGGGCGCGCCGCGGCTGGCCGGT
>JAAUTD010000244.1 GCA_012031845.1 Synechococcaceae cyanobacterium SM1_2_3 | reverse complement strand
TGCATGGGTGTCATTGATCCAGGACTTTCGCTTCAGGTTCAAAAACCGTTCGGGGTGAGCCTGTCGAACCCTTTTTTTTACCGATAAATGCCCTTCGACCGCTGAGCGTGCCGAAGCGTCAGGGCGAACGGTTGGAGCGAAAGTCCTGTGATCATTATTGTGTCTGTTGCACTCACCGCCGCCGCCCGCCACCGCTTCTGCCAAAACCGCCGCCGCTGGCCCGTTGAAAATTCTGGGTTCTTTCGGTTCCCCGGACGCGCGCGCCGTAATCCCGATCCATAGCGGGTTGCTGGCGGGTTTCCGTCCGCGACCAGTTTTTCTGTTGGCGTTGTTCCCAACCTTGATCCGTCCGGCGATGGACGTTGCCATCCCGACCGGCAAACACATTATTTTTGCCCAAGTTCGCGGGTTTGGCGCGCTGTTCGGGCCGAGCGGGCCGGGCGCTGGCGGGACGTTGTTGCGGACGTTGCGCCGCTGGACTACCCAGCCGGTCGTTCGTTGCGCTGCTTAAGCTGGTCGCGGCGGGTGTTTTGAAGCTGCTGAGACCAGTTCGGGTTTTTGTAGACGTTGTTGCGGAAATCCTGACGGTTGCCGCGCAGGCTCTGGAAGTTTTGCCGGTTAAAATTGGCGTTGCGCAGATTGGCCCGATCCACGTTCAGGTGCTGGACGTAATCGCGGCTGATATTGATGTTGCGGTTGATGTCAATGTTGGTCTCGCCATGCCAGCCGCAGCAACCACAGCCGCCCCACCAGTTCGAGGCCGCCGCGCCAGCGATGAACCCAAACGTCGCGCCGGCCAGAAAATTCCAGGCGCCATAGCCGGGATCGTAAATCGGCGCATAGCCGTAGGTGACCGGCGCGGGATAGTAGACGGTGGGCGCGACATAGGGCGGATAGACGTAACCCGTGCCATAGACCACCGTGCCGCCGACGACATAGGTTCCGGCATAGCCCGGCGTATAGCCGACATACACCACTTCCGGCGTCGCCTGATACACCCGCACATAGGTCACGTTGTACACGGGGCTGCTGGGCGGAATTTGGTAAATCTCCGCAGGCACCGATCCGGCAGCCTGATAGCCGCTGTCCGGCTGGCTGGACTGATACCAGACCGCCCGATCCACGGCATAGTACTGATCCTGGACCTTGATCACCGGGAGGGTGGTATTGACGGCGTACTGCAACGAAGTGCCTTCAATGGGTCGGAACTGGGGCGGGCCGTCGTATTTAACCTTGGTCGTAGCCTTGCGGGAAATGGCGGCGGTGACCGGAATTTGGGCTTCGGCGACCGCTTCCTTGGCCTGCGGAGTGTCCGGCACAAAGGCCAGCACATGCCCTTTCACCGAAGCCGGAGGTATCCGGTAAAAACTCGCGGGCAGCTTGGCGGGGGCGACGTAGGCCCACGGCCCGTTCTCCAAAGAGGGACTGCTAAACCAGCGCCCGGACAGCAGAACGTAGTATTGCTGCGAGCCGATCACCTGAAAAACGTCGCGCCCGCTATTGCTGAGATAGAGCAGATCAACGCCCTCCAAGGGCGCGAATTGAGGCGCACCGTCGGCAACAATCAGTTCGGTCGGTTCGGTCGCCACTACGATTTGGGGAACTGCCTCGGCTTTGAGGCTCGCGGCCTTCACCTTTGTTGGAACTTCCGCCTCGGCGATGCGCTGAGCCGCCGCTGCAACCGGCATCGGTGGCGTCTCCAATTTCTGCCACGGGCCTTGAATCTCCGTAGCCGCGAACCAGAGGCCGTCACCGGTCAAGTAATACTTATTGTCGGCGGGGTCGAACAGCAGCACGAACGGAGTATTCACCACCCGCTTGACTGGAAATCCCTCCACATCGCGCAGGATCGGCTGACCATCAATCAGCACCAGCACTGACGGGGTGGTAGAAAAGATGATCTTCGGCGGATCGTGATTGAAATTGGCGCCAGCCTTGACCTTTTCCACCTCGGCTAAATCAGCCAGCAGCCGATCCAGCGACATCGTGGGTTTCGGCCAACCGGCGATTTCCCGATCAAGGAACGCCGCCAGTCGGCGCTCCTGTTCCGGTTTGGCGTTGGGAAACTTGACCTGGCTGACCTTGATCTCCTGAAATTCCACCATCCGCCGGTCGCGGTCGGTCGTGATCCGGCTGTCGAACCACACCACGCCGAACACCGGCGTTCTCTCGCCGGGTTTTAGCACCGATACGGCGGCGCGAACGGCTACCTTGTCGCCCTGGAACGATTCCAGTTGCGGCTGATAAATGACGGCTTTGCCTTCCTTGGCCTTGATTTCGCGGGGCCACGGATCGGCGGCGCTGGCGGCATGGCCGATGAGAATTGCGGCGATCAGGAACAGCAGCCTGACCCACCCTGGCGGTAGCCGAAGAGTGACTGATCGCTGGCGATGCAGTAAGCATTCAGTCCCCTCTCCCCATTCATGGGGGAGAGGGTTAGGGTGAGGGGGCAATCCTTTGAAACTACAGACACCCACCCCATCCTCCGCCAAGCGGGAGAGGGGAGTGAGCGGTTACGCAATATGAAGACTTCATGGCGGTTACCTCTGATTAAATTCGTTAAAGCGGGGGATATTCCGCCGCTCAGCGCATCGTTTACAGCAGCGCCCCGGCGAGCAGACTCAGCAACTCACCGACCGGCATCACCAGGAAAATGAGCGGCAGGCCGGGGAGGGACGCGATCACCGCGATCTGGAGGATTTGTTGCTGGCTGAAAGGAAACAGCCGCATTTCCCGAATCACCCCGAAGCTGTTACCCAAGTCGGCCAAGGACTGGATGTCGGCGCTGCCCAGCAGCGGTTCGTCCGGCGAGGTTTGGCCCGTCACCCACTTCTGTTCAAAGGCGCGGTTATAGCTGTCGGCCAGAATGCTGTACTGGCGCAGCCCTTGCCGCCGCGCCTGGGCCAGTAGCGGCGCGAAGATCAGCAGGGGGCCGAGACAGATCAACTCCATCAGCACCAAATAAACCAGGAACAGGATTTTAAAGGTCTCAATGGGTACGGCCTCAAAGTAGACCTGGAAGGCCACATGTGCGCTCAGGACGCAACTGAAGGCAAAAGCAAAGATCGCCAGGGACAGATGAGCGCCGCCGAGAAAACCCAGCCCGCCTGCCCGGTCGGGATGGGTGGCCACCAGATTCAGATTCAGCCGGGACAGGTCGCGGAGAAACAAGGTCCAGATCAACAGACGCCAGAGCCACCGGTACATGAAGAACTGCAAGATGGGCACCGCCACGAAGCGATACCACAACCCCGCCAGTAACAGTTCAGTTTCGCCCTCTACAACGGTGTAACTCCAGGTGGCGGTGGTCATCGATAAGATTTCGGCGGAGTGCCAAGCCCCCACCAAGGCAATGCCGAGCATAATGATTTCTGGCAGCAGGGCTTCCCGCCGTCGCGAGGCCCGGACTATAGCCGTCTCGACGGCGGGAAGATCTTCGGGCCGGACGAAGTTTCCCTCGACAAAGTGGAGTCCCGCCGCCCGCAGTCGCGGCCCTGCGACCACTTCGGCCATGAAGATCAGCGGCATAGCCAGAAAAAAGCGGGCGTAAACGGCAAAGTCCAGCAACAGGGATTCCCGTGGGGTTGGCCCCAAAGCGCCCGGCCCTCAATCAGTGAAAAAATGAGGAGCGGAACCCAGGTGATCAACAAAAACCCGGCTACGCGCCGCCCGATGGAAGGTCCAGCGCCCTGGATCAAACCAATCCGCTGCATGAACCGGTATGCCGGCCCACCCAGCTCGAATTCCAGTTCGGATTCATGCGCAAGCACCGTCGCCATGTGCTTTCTCCTTCATTGATGCCGGTCATGGAAGCCAGATACGGTTTCCCTGCATCGAAAGCCGTTACCGCCGTTCAGGCGCGGCATTCTCACCGCTGATAATGAACACGCCGTCCACCTCAGTAATGCGAAAAATTTGCGGTTTATCGGCAACGGGAATCTCGCTCTCGCTCAGATTGGCGCTGCCAAGCAGGTATTCGCGCACTTCCGGGCTATTCAGCGCCTTTTGTTCGTCGTCCAGCCATTCCCGGACTTTCGGATCCTGTGGCTGAAAGATATGCACTTCCTCGCGACCGCGTCCCAGCATTGCATAGACCGGCGGATTGCCGGCCAGCATGTACCGGGCGTAACCCCGGCCTTCATACCGCTTCACTATCTCCGCTACGCTGGAAGCCATGCTGTTTTGGCTTTCATAGTTGGGACCGCGCTCAAAACGATTACCCTTTTCCAGCAGGTGACTGCGCAACGCCCTGATCGCCGTGGTCAGCGCCGCAGTCGGCTTCGTTTCATTGCTCATGAGTCATCTTCCTGTTCAAACAGCCAGATAAAGACAGGCATCGCCAGCCTCGCCTACGATATTTTGGGGAATTCTCAATGCTCACGGGAATCGGTCGCCATCACTGGAAAATCCGCGCCCGCCTCGCTGCTCCCCCAATCACAGCGACCCAGCCGCGCCTGTCTGACGAATTCAAGTCCATCAAAAGCGGTGATGCGCCGAAAGCTCAGCGCAGGCGGTTCGCTGGCCGCCTCCATCAGGGCAGCAAGGCGGGTGAAATGCTCCGAACACAGCATGGCGCATAATTGCTCTTCGCTATCCCACATTTCGGTATAGCAGAGATTCCGCCGATCCTGGCTTTCAGTGAAAAGCTGGGCTTCCACACAGCCACGCGCCAGCCGGGCCAGCCGCGCCAAAGCCTGCAACGCGGTCAACAGCGACCGGGTTTGTTGGGGAGGGGTTCGGAGACAAAGCCGCAGTTCGATCATGCCCATAACATAGGCATGGAATGCGCCAGCCGGACTGAAAGGAGCGACAGAAAAAATAATGCTGCTGAAATAACCGCTTGCAAGGAATCATCCGGCCACCTGACGCGACCTGGGCGCCGCATTCATCCAAAATATCGGGTAACTCCGAAATATCGGAGAACGCTGAATTCAGCGGCGGCGCAAGCCAAGTTTAGCCATACGGCTTTCGAGCGTGGTGGGTTTCAGGCCGAGAATATCCGCTGCGCCGCCCGCGCCCCGGATGCGCCCTTGAGTGAATTGCAAAACCCGCTGGAGGTGTTCGCGTTCGGCTTCGGCCAAGGTGACCAGGCGCAGCGACGATGGGGCGGCGATCACGCCCGGCAGATCAATTTTCAGGGTAGGACCGCTGGTCAAAATCATTGCCCGTTCAATGACATTGCGCAATTCACGCACGTTGCCAGGCCACTGATACTGGTGCAGGGCTTGCAGGCTGGATTTGGCGATGGTCTCCACTGTTTTGCCCATTGCCTTGGAGAATTCTTCCACGAACGTCCAGATCAGCAAGGAAATGTCCTCGCGCCGCTCGCGCAGGGTGGGCACAGTGATCGGAAAAACATTAAGGCGGTAATACAAATCTTCCCGGAAGCGGCCTTCGGCGACCGCCTTGGCCAGATCGCGGTTAGTCGCCGCGATGACTCGCACATCAACCTTGATCGGCTTGGGACTGCCCAGCCGCTCGATTTCCTTCTCCTGCAACACCCGAAGCAGCTTGGCCTGGGATTCAGGCGGCAATTCGCTGATCTCGTCGAGGAGCAGGGTGGAACCGTCGGCCAGTTCAAAGCGGCCGATTTGCCGAGCCAGCGCCCCGGTATAGGCGCCTTTTTCTCGCCCAAATAATTCGCTTTCAATCAGCGCCGCCGGAATCGCCGCACAATTCACCCGCACCATCGGGCGATTGCGGCGTGAACTTAGATCGTGGATCGCGGTGGCGAACAACTCCTTACCGGTTCCGGTTCCCCCAGCAGCAACACCGAAGATTGAGTCGGGG
>JAAUTD010000025.1 GCA_012031845.1 Synechococcaceae cyanobacterium SM1_2_3 | reverse complement strand
GACCGGCTTTCATCTGGTGCAAAACGACGGCGCAACCAGCAGGCTCTTCGACCGCAATGCCGTGAATACTGTGGCCGATGGGCTTTATCATCTTGGTTTTGAGATTTGCGATGGGCAATTGCTCAATGAAGACGGCAACGCCAACGCCAGCGTCAAAACCGTGGCGGAATGGCTGGATGATCTGCTGGATAAGGATTTGGCGGGCGGCAGCCTGAAAAGCGCCAGTGTTAATCCTTACGCCAAGGGTACGACCAGCACTGGACTGGATCAGTTGGTGACGATCATCACGACGGATGAAGGGCTGAATAAAAAGATCGCCACCAGCGAGATATTTGCCGGCGCGACCGCTGCTAATGAGATGAATAAATTGATTGTTGAAGCGATTCGCGCTACGGGGGCTGCTGATGGTAAGGTTATTGACGTGGATGAACTGCGGGAAATTAACGCCTATATCCGGGCTAATCACCTTGGCGAATGGACAAAACTGCACGGGGATGATGAAGACTGCGAAGAAACTGGTTTTCATCTGGTGCAAAATGACGGCGCGACCAGCAAGCTCTATGATCGCAATGCTGTAAATAATGTCGCTGACGGCATCTACCACATTGGTTTTGAGATCCAGAACAACCGATTCCTGAATGAAGATGGCAATGCCAATGCCAGCCTGAAGACCGTGGCGGAGTGGCTGAATAACCTGCTGGCTGAAGATTTAGCCAGTGGTGAATTGCTTGCATCAGCGGCAAATAGCGCAAACGATGCGTCTGCTATTGCGATTGTGGGCGTAACGTCATTTGTCGAGAGTCTTGCGTAATCCTGATCGACGAACAGCAGCCCCGTTGCAAAACGGGGCTGTGTTTCAAAATTAACCACCTTCTTTATTGCCCGCAGCGCGCGATTGCGCTTCCAATTCCGCGATGCGTTGTTGAGCCGCTAACAGTAGCAATTCGGCCTGTTCCGCCCGTTGCTGCTCCTGATCGGCCCGTTGCCGTTCCTGTTCGGCTCGCTCTTCCCCAGTCAACAGCAGTTCCCCTTGCAAAGTCACCCAGCGCAGCCAGACTGCCTTGAGACCGCGATAAATTCCCGACCAGCGCAATAAAGCCAACTGCATCTGTTGGGAAACCATTCGCCCTGATTCATCCAGATTCAATGGCTGGTACTCCCGGCCATTCATGCGAAACCCGGCCCAGTCATCGGGATTAAACGGGTCGTACCAGTAGTATTCGGGAATCCGCAACTGTTCCAGATAAATCTTCTTTTTCATCGTTTTATCAGTTTCACGAGTGCTGTCGGATAGTAGTTCGATAACTACGTCGGGAGCCTTGCCCTGTTCCCAGACCACCCAGCTTTTCCTTTCGCCTTTGGGCACATCCAATACAATAAGTACGTCCGGGCCGCGCACATGCAAGCCACGAGTTTGCTCCAAGGCGAAATAAACAAACATGTTGCCGCCGATATAGCCGTTGTCTCGCTGTTCGAGCCACGGCTGCAAAGTTTCCAATAGCAAATCCATTTGCAGTTTGTGGCGTTCGCTTTCCATCGGCACATCATCCTCGTAGGGCAATTCATCCTGAGTGGGCGGGCAAGCTGGCGGATCCGGATCAACTTGAATGTCATCAACGGCCTCAATCAGGTCAAGCTCACTCATGATCAGTTCCTCCGTTTAATCATTTAACCCGCATTCCTGGCTGTGCGCCACTATCAGGGGTCAGCAGATAAATACCGTCTGCATCGCCTGCCGCTAATACCATGCCTTCAGACACCCCAAAGCGCATTTTTCGCGGTGCAAGATTTGCTGCCATCACAGTCAAGCGACCCAGCAAGTCATCTGGCGCATACGCCGATTTAATACCGGCGAACACCTGCCGGGTTTCACCGCCCAGATCAAGTTCCAGTCGCACCAGTTTGTCAGCGCCCGCGACCGCTTCCGCTTTAACAATGCGCGCCACACGTAAATCTATCCGGGCGAAATCATCAATCGTAATCGTTGGACTGATGGGATCATCCGCTAATGGCCCGCCTGCTTCTGCGGGAATCTCTGCTCTGGCTGATGGTGATTCCTTGGAGTCTTCGATAACAGCCGTGATTTGCGCCATTTCTACCCGCTGCATCAGCGGCTTGAATTCAGCAATGATATGGCTGAGCATGGGTTGGCGATATGCTCCCAGCGCAACGGCGGAATTTGCAGAAACTGTTCAACCTCGGCGGCAACGCCCGGCAATACCGGCTTGAGATAGAGCGTCAATAACCGAAACAGATTTAACCCCATGCTGCATACATTCTGCACTTCGGTGACAGCACCGGTTTGTTTCGCCAGCGCCCACGGTTTTTCTCATCAATGTACTGATTGGCGCGGTCAGCCAACGCCATAATCTCGCGCATCGCCCGGCCAAATTCCCGCCCTTCATAGGCTTGAGCAATTGAGTCGCTGGCGACCACAAATTCCGCATACAACACCGGTTCGGCCAGACTGGCCGCCAATTGACCATTGAAGCGGCGGTTAATAAAGCTGGCGCTGCGGCTGGCGATGTTGACGACCTTACCCACCAGATCGCTATTGACCCGCTGCAAAAAGTCGTCGAAATTCAAATCGAGATCGTCAATGCCATCGCTTAATTTACTGGCGAAATAATAGCGCAGATATTCCGGGCGCAAATGATGGAGATAGGTGCGGGCTTTGATAAAGGTGCCGCGTGATTTCGACATTTTCTGACCATCCACGGTCAGAAAACCGTGGCAATGCACAGCGGTCGGTTTGCGGAAAGCAGCGCCAGTCAGCATCGCCGGCCAGAATAAAATATGAAAATAGGCAATGTCCTTGCCGATGAAATGATAAACCTCGGACTCACTGGCGGGATTCCAGAAATCATCGAAGTTTAATCCAGTGCGGTCGCAATAATTCTGGAAACTCGCCATATAGCCAATCGGCGCGTCCAGCCAGACATAGAAGTATTTGCCGGGCGCGTCAGGAATCTCGAAACCCCAATAGGGCGCGTCACGGGAAATATCCCATTCCTGTAGACCTGCGGTAAACCACTCATTGAGCTTGTTCGCCATTTGCGCCTGAATGGGTCCACTGACGATCCACTCTTGCAGCATCACCTCAAAATCGGCCAGTTTGAAAAAAAGATGCAGCGATTCCTTGAGAATGGGCGTGGCGCCGGAAACGACCGAGCGGGGATTTTTCAAATCGGTGGGCGAATAGGTGGCGCCGCAGTTTTCACAACTGTCGCCATATTGATCGACGGCGCCACAACGCGGACATTCGCCCTTAATAAAGCGATCCGGCAGAAACATCTGCTTTTCCGGGTCATAAGCTTGCGTAATGATCCGGCGACTGATGTGACCGCCTTCATTGAGACGGCGGTAGATTAGTTCGGCGTAATGACGGTTTTCCGGCGAGTGGGTCGAATAATAATTGTCGAATTCGACCAGAAAATCGGTGAAATCGGCGCGATGCTCCTGCCAGACCCGTTCGATCAGTTGTTCCGGGCTGATGCCGTCCTGTTCAGCGCGCAGCATGATCGGGGTGCCGTGGGCGTCGTCGGCGCACAGGTAATAGCATTCGTGGCCGCGCATTTTCTGAAAGCGGACCCAAATATCGGTCTGGATGTATTCGACCAGATGGCCGATATGAATCGGGCCGTTGGCGTAGGGCAGGGCGCTGGTGACGAGGATGCGGCGGGTTGGTTGGCTCATGGCGGTGCGGGCGATCACTGGCAGTCGGAAAGGCGGCTAAATTAGCAGCATTGCCGCGTGGCTGTCATCCGCCAGTCGGCGCAATTAAAGTCTTCATGGTGGAGGCGAATGATGAAAATCAAGCAGTTGTCGAGACAGGTTTTAGTCGTTGCCGGATTATGGCTGGCGGCAACCTCGGTCAGCGCCAATGAAAGCGCGATGGCTGAGGAACTGTGGAGCGAGAATTATTGTGAGCAGGCGGTGTCATTGGCGAAGCAGCGCGGCGAGTCGCCGGAGGCGCTGAATATGGTCAGTTGCCGCCTGCTGAACTACTATCAGCCGTCCTACTGGCAGTGCGTGATCGCTGCGATGCAGGCTGATTCCAGCATGAAGCTGGATGCGGCGCGGGAAAAATGTCTGGCTGAGTATTGAGCGATAACCCGGCGGCTTTATCCGCGAGTGGTTTCACTGAATGTCAATGTCAATAATAGGCAATTTGGGCTTTTTAACGAGGAATCACTGAATGACTGCCGTATCGCGCACCGACGTGGAAACCGCCCTCAAGGGCTATGTGGACCCCTATCTGCAACAGGATTTGGTAACAGCCAAGTGCATCAAGCGGATTAAAACTGACGAGGGCGGCATTGAAATAGATGTGGAATTGGGCTTTCCGGCAGCGGGCTATCAGGATGTGCTCATTGCCGCATTACTCAATAGTCTGGCGGCATTGCCGGGCGGCGCGGATAGTGTGATTAAAGTTGAGAGCAAAGTCATTTCCCACGAAGTTCAGAAGGGATTAAAACCATTGCCTGGCGTGAAAACATTATCGCGGTCGCATCGGGCAAGGGCGGGGTCGGTAAATCCACGACCGCAGTGAATCTGGCCTTGGCGCTCAGCGTTGATGGCGCAACGGTTGGATTGCTGGACGCCGATATTTATGGTCCCAGCCAGCCTCGAATGCTGGGATCAAATCAGCGCCCGGAATCGCCGGATGGCAAGACGCTATTGCCGGTGATCAGCCACGGGATTCAATCCATGTCCATTGGCTATCTGATCGAAGACGAAACGCCGATGGTGTGGCGCGGGCCGATGGTGACACAAGCTTTGGAGCAGTTATTGCGCGACACCCGCTGGCAAGACCTGGATTATCTGATTATTGATCTGCCGCCTGGCACCGGCGACACCCAGCTCACCCTGTCGCAAAAAGTGCCGGTCAGCGGCGCGATCATCGTCACCACCCCGCAGGACATCGCGCTGCTGGACGCCCGCAAAGGCTTGAAGATGTTTGAGAAAGTTGAAGTGCCGGTCCTGGGCATCGTCGAAAACATGAGCATTCATATCTGTTCGCAGTGCGGTCATGAGGAGTACATTTTTGGCGCGGGCGGCGGGCAGCGCATGGCGGCGCAATACAACGTGCCGTTTCTCGGTTCGCTGCCGCTGGACATTCGCATCCGCGAGGAAACCGACAACGGTCAGCCGACGGTGGCGGCGGAACCGGACAGCCGCATTGCCGGCCTTTACCGGGACATTGCCCGCCATGCCAGCGCCCGGCTGTCGTTGCAAGCCAGAAATTACAGCCACAAATTCCCCAGCATTGTTATTCAGAATACGTAAAGCTTTGCCGTCCTATCGTGGGCGCACCGGATTGACCGGGGTTTGAACTTGACGTGAAACAACGTTGAGGAGGCGTCCATGAAACAGAGGGTGAAAGTTGGATTGCTGGCTATGGTGTTGTTGGGTGTTGTAATGGCGTTGCCGGTTCAGGAAGCTGAAGCTGCGACTCGAACCTGCCGCGAAGTGATCAGACATGGCATGGTAGTTAAACGCACCTGCACCACTGATTATCGGGGCTACTATGGCCGCAGAGACTACCATGACCGGCATTATCGAACGAGGTGCAACAGTTATTGGCGTCATGGCGTTAAATATCGCAGTTGCCGCCGAGTTTATTATTGATTAGCGCAGCGCGGCTTAGGCCGCGCTTTCTATTAGTCCCTGGGAGAACCACGCTGATGCGGTTGAGTGATGGCGATATTGAACGAGCATTGAATGAGGGGCGAATCCGCATTGAACCGCACCCTGCGCCGGGCAAGATCAATGGAGTCAGCGTGGACTTGCATTTGGGCAGCCGCTTTCGGGTATTCAACGATCACGCCGCGCCCTATATTGATCTCAGCGGGCCGCGTGAAGAAGTGGATCAGGCGATCAACCGGATTATGAGCAAGGAGATCAGGATTGCGGATGACGCTTCGTTTTTTATCCATCCCGGCGAACTGGCGCTGGCGGCGACGGCGGAAATCATTACAGTGCCCGATGATCTGGTGGGATGGCTGGATGGCCGTTCCAGTCTGGCGCGACTGGGGCTGATGGTGCATGTCACCGCGCACCGGATTGATCCCGGCTGGAGCGGCGCTATCGTGCTGGAGTGTTACAACAGCGGCAAATTGCCCTTGGCGCTACGGCCCGGCATGGCGATTTGCGCAATCAGCTTTGAACTGTTGACCCATCCCGCCCTGCGGCCGTATTCCAAACGCCTGGACGCTAAGTATCAGCGGCAAAAAGGGCCGACGCCCAGCCGAATTGGCAACGATGATCCGCTCGATAAGGGCCATTAAACCGGGATGATCAAGGTGTTCGATAACCGCGATCTGTGCTGGAGCAATGAACTGGTCATTAAAACCGCCTTCATCGCCACACTGTTTTAATGACGCCTTCTACATCATGGACTCGGAATTGGAACTGGACGGCGGCTATAGCGATCTAGCACTGCGGGTGCAGCCTGATATGCGCCAATACGCCTTTCTGGATCATCTGCTGGAATTTAAGGCGCTGAGTCTCAAGACCGTTGGTTTGAGCAGCGAACAACTGGCGGCGAAAACGCGGGAAGGATTGCGCGAATGGCCCGCCGTGGCCGATGCGTTGCAACAGGCCGAAGGGCAATTAAGCCGCTACCGGCTTGTGCTGGATCGGACCTACGGGCCGAGACTCAAACTCCAGACTCATGCGGTCGTTGGAATTGGGCTGGAACGGCTGGCGTGGTAAGGCGGTAAATAGCGGTTTAATCTGATCAAACACACCCATTAGTTATTGCGGAAATTAAGGGGGAGTTTGCCGTATGAGTACACCGCCAGATCAAACCTGTGCCGTGGACGTAATTTGTCCGGGGTGCTTTCACCTGCGCACTTGGGACGCAGATGCGGTTTGCCCGATCTGCCACTACAGGATGAATGCCGAGGGGCGATCCGGTGCGTTGCTGCCGGTGGGCACGCAACTAAAAGGTTATATCGTCGGGGAAAAGCTGGGGCAGGGCGGCTTTGGCATCACCTATCGCGGCTTCGACGTGGCGCTGAAGATGAAAGTTGCGATCAAGGAATACTACCCGTCAGCGATGGTGGGACGCGCCACTGACCGCAAGACCGTGGTGTTGGGCGCCAGCGACAGCGAAGAGACGTTCAACTATTGCCGAAAAGCCTTCCTGAAAGAAGCGCAAACCGTAGCGCAGATCCGGCATTCGCATATTGTGCGGGTGTTGAGCTACTTCGAGTTGTACGGCACCGCCTATCTGGTGATGGATTATTACGAGGGAGAAGATCTGGGGCGGCATTTGCGGTTGAACCAGAAAGATCAGCCAGGCCGCAAGCTGCCGTGGCGGGAAGCGGTCGCCCTGCTGTTGCCGGTGCTGGATGGATTGCAGAAAGTGCATGAGGCGGGATTCATGCACAGGGACATCAAGCCGGGCAATCTTTATCTCACCGGGGATGGCTTGATTCTGCTGGATTTTGGCTCGGCGCGGCAGGTGGATGGCAGTCATTCGCGCAGTCTGCAAATTTATTCCAAAGGCTATGCCCCTCATGAGCAATATATGGAAGGGGAATTGAGTCGGCAAGGACCGTGGACCGATGTGTACGCGGTGGCGGCGACGCTGTATGTCATGCTGACCGGAACCCCGTTGCCGTCGGGTCATGAGCGACTTCACGCCCTACTTCGCAATCAACCCGATGGTATGAAACCGGCGCGGTCTTTTGCTCCCGACACGCCCTTAGCACTCGATCAAGTATTGGGTCTGGCGCTGGTTATCGAACCGGAACAACGGCTTAAATCGATTGCCGAGTTCAAACGAAAGCTGGAAATGATTCTGGCAGAGGAAACAAACCCGCTACCCAAACCTTTGCCTGATCCGGATGTTGATTCCACAACTGTGTTAACACCGTTGCTTCTTGAATCTTCGTCTGCACAGACCATCGCATCCGTCCCGCCAGTCAATCCGAATTCTGAACCGTCACCTCAGTGGCAGGCCGATCCAAAGCAATTGCTGGAACCCCTGGCGAAAGCGTCGCCCAAGCCGTCAGTAGTAGTTAAGAAGCCGTTGATAAGGTTGATTCTTGGCGCATTGGCGATCTCGACGCTGTTGGTAATGGTCGGTTTGGCGGCAGCCTTCCTGGGGAGTGATTACTGGCGGCATTTGCCCCAAACTGCCGAGCAGGAAGCCAAAGCCGCTGCTGACAAAGCGGCTGCTCAAGCTGATCAACCGGCAATGGTTTTTATTAAAGGGGGCTGTTTTCTGATGGGCAGTCCCGAATCGGAAGCCGGGCGTGATGGCGATGAACGGCAGCATCGCGTCTGCGTCAAGGATTTTGAGATGGGTCAGTACGAAGTGACGCAACAGCAATGGCAGGCGGCGATGGGGGGCAATCCCTCTCACTTCGGAGGCTGTGCGGATTGTCCGGTGGAACAGGTGTCATGGACTGACATTCAGGACTACCTTAGCAAACTGAACCAGCGAACCGGCAAGAGCTACCGGCTGCCGACGGAAGCGGAATGGGAATACGCCTGCCGAGGCGGAGCGGCTGGGCAGCGATACTGCGGCGAGGGTGATTCTGACCGGCTGGCGTGGTATGGCAACAACAGCAGTGACAGGACCCATTCAGTGGGTCAGAAGGCGGCGAATAGCTTTGGGCTGCATGATCTGAGCGGCAACGTGTGGGAATGGACCTGTTCAGCGTATGACGCCAATTATGGAGGCGCTGAGCAGCAATGCGCCAATAAAGATGCAAAAGTCCTGTTTTCGGTACGTGGCGGCTCCTGGGGCAGTGAACCGGCTTGGGTGCGTTCTGCCAATCGCGTCAGGAATACACCCGTTTACCATAGCGACGGCACGGGTTTCCGTCTCGCCAGACCGCTATAACTACGTTTTATCAAGATCGAAACAGCCGCGAATACTGAGTTTCATGCAGCGCAGCCGCCAAGGCCAGACCCGGCGCAGCCGCGCCAATATCGGCATCCGCCACCGTCAGGCTATGTTCCACCGCCGCCGCAATCACTGGGCCAGCGGCCAGCAGCAGGCGCTGGCTGGCGGTCTGCCCCAGTGGAATCAGCCGGGTCGCAGCGATCACCTGATTCTCGGCCCAGGCCCAGGCATAGCCGGTCGCCGCTTCCGGCAACGGAATCTCCCACCGCGCCGCCGCCAGACTGAACAAAGTAGCGAAGCAAACTCGCGGCGCTTTCAGCCATGATCGGGCGTCATCAAGACCGAGATCAACCAGCAGCCGCGCCAGCGCCAAACCCAGATGCCGATCCTCCTGCTGCAATTCCGCCGCTTCCCGCGAAGCGTATAGCCGGGCGTTCCAGCGCCGCACTGCGTCCACATCGCCATCCTGCCAGCCGCGATACAGCCGTGCGAAGACGGGCAGATCCAACCGTCGCAGACTGTGATTCAGCAGACCGAGAATCCATGCCCCGGCGCTGATTTCATCCCGCACCCAACCACGTTCTACGGCGCTTTCCAGCCCTTGCGAATAGGCATAGGCCCCAACCGGCAGCGAGGGACTGCACAGTTGCAACAGGCGCGGCAGGCTGGACAGCGGGAGCGACATTGGCGATGCCTGGATTGATTAGCGGTGCGGGTTGATGCCGGATTGGCTCTGGCGCACTGTTCCCTTGCGCTGTACTTTATCTCGATACATCGCCTCATCCGCCAGTCGCAGGGTTTCCATCAGATCGCATTTATAGTGGGCGGTGCTGGCGCCCAGCGACATCGAAATGGGAAAAGCTCCATCGCGCTGGTTATAGGCATCCATCGTAGCGCGAATCTGGCTGATAGCGGCCGCCGCCCTGTCAGCATCGGTGTTATGCAAAATGATTGCGAACTCGTCGCCGCCGATCCGCGTCACCACATCGTCAGGACGCACCCCATGTTGCAACACCTGAGCCGCCTTTTTGATCAGCAGATCGCCGATGAGATGACCGCGAGTGTCATTGGCGGTTTTGAGGCCATCCAGATCGGCTATCAGCAAACTGACCGGATAATTCTCTTCGCACAGCCCTTCGAGCGTTTCATTGAAGTAGTGGCGGTTATACAGCCCGGTTAGAGAGTCATGCGCACTGAGATAGTGCGCCCTTTCCTCAGCGGCCCGCTTTTCCCGCAGTGATTCGATCATGGCGTTGAACGCGGTCGAAAACTCTCCCAGGAAATCAACCTGCTGATCGAGATCGCCCGCGGCGACCTGCTGGGTTTGCCAGGTTAGATGACGCAAGCTGGCTTGCAGATGTTTCAGAGGGCCCAGCAGGTGAACGCCGGGCGGCGGGTCATGGGCGATGTTGCCGTTGGCCAGCAGGATCATGAAGCGGCGCAAGGCTTCCAGCGCATCCAGCAACTGGTCAAAACGCTGGGCGAACGCTTGTAATTCCGGCGACAACCCGTTGGGAAGCAGCGGCTTTGCGCCCTGGGCGGCCAGCAACTTATTAATTCTGGCCGCGGCCGCGGCCAAATAGTCAAGATCGGTTTCGTTCACGCGGGCGCAGGATCGAGTTTCACATCAAAGCGGCAGGTGCGGTCGCCGGTGGCCCAGCAGTCAATCTCCTTGGCGGAGAAAATCTTGCCGTTGAAAGCATGAAGCAGGCCAACGATGAAACCTTCGTCGTAATCGCAAATGGTCGTGCCCGTAATAGGCAAGCCGGAACAATCCAGGTCTTCCGAAAGAGTCAGTATGAACGTCAGCTTTTCCAAGTCGGCGTGTTCAACGCGGAGTATGCCCATATCTAATTCCTTGAGGCGGGTTTGTAACTCGGCGATAAAGGCGTTGAGCGGCTGGCGGCGATCAAGCACATTCAGACAAAACTCCCGGCCCGCGATCCAGCCGGCTTCCCGCAGAATATCGCCTGCCACTTCATCGCTAAAACGCTGCGCCAAGGCTTCGCGCAAAGTGTATTGCGCCAGGCGATAGACCACTACCGGGAGCTGCTGGCCGAGATTGGGACGCCCCAGTTCAATATCGCCGAGGTCTTCCCACCGGAACCGGTAGTTTGTGCCGAAAGCTGGGATCATGGGTATCTCCTTGGCAAACCTGATTTAGATATTGGGAATTTCCGTAGTTATAGCCCTGTTATTTCAGCTTTGGCAAGCCTGCCCGGCAGTCTACGAATGATGATGTCCACCGCCATAAGCGCCCGTTTCCGGCTCGAACGGGGCCTGCTCGCACACCACTTCCAGCCCCAGCTCGCGCACCATGTCGTCCAGCACATGATCGTGCAAATAGCGCAGCCAGCCGGGCGCCAGTTGCAACGCAACATGGCGATTGCCGAGATGATAAGCGGCTCGCGCCAGGACTAGCGGATCAGTGGCGTAAACAGTGGATACGGTTTCCGGCGCGGCGCACACCTCAACGATCAGGCCGTTGGCGGCGCACAATCGATCACCGTGTCGCAGCACCGCGCCGCGTGGCAGAAACAGGCCGACTTCCTGACCGTTATCCAGCCGGGTTCGCAAGCGGCTCTTCTGGCGCTGCTCAAACGGCAGAGTCAGCGTGATCTGGGCGGGAGTCGCCGCGCCGGTCGGCTCAATCATGTGCAATTCCAGCAGTTCGTCGTGCAAGGTCGAAGGCATAGTCAAGGTTTTCCTGATCAATCATAATCGCGCCGGTTTTGGGATAGTCCGCGCTCAGCAGGTAAGGTCTGAATATCCCCAAGATAAATAGAACGACGCTCGAAAACCACTTTAAAGTTATCCCTCGGCTTGAATATGTTTAACTTTGAGAACCTGCCCATGCCTGCGCTAATCCGCGTCCAATGCAAATCATCGTGATCCGCCAATGACCGCCGCCAGCTTTGGGTTAATTCTGACCGGCGTATTACTGAACGCGGTCGCCCAATTACTGCTTAAAGCCGGAACCAACGCCCTTGGCGTGATCACGCCCACCGCCGCCAATGCGCTGCCGTTAATCGGCGCAATTGCCGTCAATCCCCATTTTATCGGCGGCTTCGCCTGTTACGGGATCAGCGTTCTGGTCTGGATTCTGGCGCTGTCCCGCGTCCCGGTCAGTATTGCTTACCCAATGCTGTCCATTGGCTATGTCGTCAACGCTTTTGCCGCCTGGTTTTTATTCGGTGAGATGCTCAGCAGTGGGCGCTGGCTGGGCATGGGTTTTATCATCGTTGGCGTTTATCTGCTGGCGAGGCATTGACATGGCATCGCTCCCCTATCTCCCGTTCGCCCGCCCGACTCTGGATGAAGACACCATTGTCGGCGTGGTGGAAGTCTTACGTTCCGGCTGGATTACCACCGGGCCGCAGGCGCAAAAATTCGAGGCGGCGCTCTCCGCATATTTGGGCGGGCGACCGGTGCGGGTATTCAGTTCAGCCACCGCCGCGCTGGAAGTGGCGCTTCAGCTTTGCCACATTGGTCCTGGCGATGAAGTGATTACGCCGTCGCAGACGTTCTTTGCCGCGCCCAACATGATCGCCAAGGTTGGCGCGAAGCCAGTATTTGTGGATGTTGAACTGATCAGCCGCAATCTGGATTTCGATGCGGTGGAACAGGCCATCACGCCGCGCACCAAGGCGATGATGCCGACTCATTTTGGCGGGCTGCCGGTGGCTATGGATCGGCTGTATGACATTGCCGGGCGGCATCATTTGCGGGTGATTGAAGATGCGGCTTTGGCGATTGGATCACGCTGGCGCGGTCAGCGGATTGGCAGTTTCGGCGATCTGACTGTATTCAGTTTCCATCCCAATAAAAACATGACCGCTATTGAAGGCGGCGCACTGGTTTTCTCCAACGAAGCAGAAGCGCGTGAAGCGGAAACGTTGCGTTTTCATGGGATTACCCGCTTGGCCGATGGCGCCCGCGATGTGGCTTTTCCTGGGGGCAAGTTCAATTTGCCCGATGTGAACGCCCGGATTGGCCTCGGCCAATTAGAGCGACTGGAAGAATTCAATGCTCGCCGCCGTGAATTGGTCGCCGATTATTTTCGGAGCCTGCATACTGATCCGCCTTGTTTATTGCCGCATCCCGGTTATGCGGGCGATGAATACGGGCACAGTTGGAATCTGTTTGCGCCGCTGTTGCCGTTGGAGCAGATGACCATTAACCGTCAGCAATTCCGCGCTGAACTGGAAGCGCGTGGCATTGGTAGCGGCATTTCCTACGAAGCGGCTCATCTCACTACGCTATTTCGCCGTTATGGTCATTGTGAAGGCGAATTGCCGAATACCGAGCGCATTGCCCGCGAAACGGTCACGCTGCCGCTATTTCCGACCATGAGCCGCGTTGACGTGGAGCGAGTCTGCGCCGCCGTCGGTGAGATTTTGCGATGAATAATCCTCAACTGTCGGTGATCATTCCCGTCTACAACGAAGAAGCGATTCTGCCAACATTGTTTATGCGGCTTTATTCGGCGCTGGATGCGCTGGGTGTGAGTTACGAAGTGCTGTTTATTAACGATGGCAGCCGCGACCATTCGGCTGCGTTGCTGAAAGATCAGTTTTTGGCCCGACCCGCAGTGACGCGGGTTATTCTTTTTAATGCCAATTATGGTCAACATCTGGCGATCATGGCGGGCTTTGAGCATTGCCGGGGCGAGCGGATAGTAACGCTTGATGCTGATTTGCAAAATCCGCCCGAGGAGATTGGCAAATTGCTGGCGGCAATGGATCGCGGCCATGATTATGTCGGCAGCATCCGCGAAAGCCGAGAAGACAGTTTATGGCGACATCTGGCTTCCCGGTTAATGAACCGGCTGCGCGAGCGCATTACCAAAATCCGCATGACTGACCAGGGCTGTATGCTGCGGGCGTATAGTCGGGACATTGTTAAGGCCATTGTATCTACCCGCGAAGTGAGTACCTATATTCCAGCGCTGGCTTATACTTTCTCCGCCAATCCCATTGAAGTTACTGTGACTCACGCCCAGCGTGCTGCTGGCGAGTCGAAATATCCCTTGTACAAGCTGATTCGGCTGAACTTTGATTTAGTCACCGGCTTTTCGCTGATGCCGCTGCAACTGTTTTCACTGGTGGGGATTGCGCTGTCGCTGGCTTCGGGCGCATTCGTAGTGTTTCTCGCCATTCGGCGGTTAATAATTGGCCCGGAAGCGGAAGGGTTATTTACTCTGTTCGGAATCAGCTTTTTCCTTAATGGCATTCTGCTATTTGGAATTGGCCTGCTGGGTGAATATGTTGGACGGATTTATCAGCAGGTGCGCGAACGTCCGCGTTTTACGATTCAGGCGATTCTGGAACAGCGCGAGGAATTATCCCATTGAGACTGCTTCAGCCCATCAAGTGGGAACCATACCAATGACTCGCGCTGTGGTTTTCGCCTATCACAAGGTCGGTGTGCGCTGCCTCAAGGTGCTAATTGCGCAGGGCATTGATGTAGCGCTGGTTGTTACCCACAACGATAATCCTGATGAACAGATTTGGTTTGATAGCGTTGCAGCGACCGCTGCGGATTACCAGATTCCAACGATAAAACCAGCTAATCCAAATAGTCCGGATTGTATCCGACATATCCGCGACATTGCGCCTGAATTTCTATTTTCGTTCTATTACCGGCAGATGTTATCGCCGGAGCTTCTCGCAATTGCCCCACGCGGCGCGTTAAATATGCACGGTTCATTATTGCCGAAATATCGCGGGCGAGTACCGGTCAACTGGGCGATCATTCACGGCGAAACTGAAACCGGCGCAACGCTGCATTACATGGTGGAAAAACCGGACGCTGGCGACATTGTGGGGCAAACCGCTGTGCCCATTCTGCCTGATGACACTGCGCAAGAAGTGTTTGATAAGGTAACAGTAGCTGCTGAATTGACGTTGCATCGCGCATTGCCCGCACTAATAGCAGGGAATGCGCCACGCATTGCCTATGATCTGGCGCAGGGTAGTTACTTCTCCGGACGCAAGCCGGAAGATGGATGGATTAACTGGAATGAATCAGCAATCCGCATTCATAATCTGGTTCGCGCAGTAGCGCCGCCTTATCCCGGCGCTTTTACAATCATTGCCGGTCAACCAGCGCGGATTTTACGCACCCGGTTGATTGCGGCAAGTTGTGAAAAATTGTCATTGCCATTGCTAACTCTGGCGGATAACCGACTAATGGCCTATTGCGCTAACGGTGATGCCTTGCAAATCCTGGCGCTGGAGATTGCTGGTGAAGCGGTGATTCCAGCAACGATAACGCTGCAACTCGGTTCCGGCCCGTGGCCGCTTGGCAATGATTAAAATGAAAAAAATCCTGATTCTCGGCGTCAACGGTTTTATCGGCCATCATCTGTCCAATCGTATTCTTGCGGATACCGATTGGGACATTCATGGTATGGATATGCAGGATGATCGAATCCGCGATTTGATGAGCAATCCACGCTTTCATTTTTTTGAGGGCGATATCACTATTAATCGGGAATGGATTGAATATCATGTCAAAAAATGTGATGTGGTATTGCCGTTAGTGGCGATTGCCACGCCAGCGACTTATGTGCGCGAACCGTTGCGGGTGTTTGAACTGGATTTTGAGGCCAATCTGCCGGTGGTGCGGTCTTGCGTCAAATACCGTAAGCGACTGGTTTTTCCTTCTACTTCTGAAGTGTACGGGATGTGCGCCGACGCTAAATTTGATAGCGAAAACTCGCCGCTGATTTATGGCCCGATCAACAAGCCGCGCTGGATTTACGCCTGCGCCAAACAGATGATGGATCGGGTGATTTGGGCATATGGAATGGAACAAGGGTTGGATTTTACTCTGTTTCGACCGTTTAACTGGATTGGCGCGGGACTTGATTCTATTGATACGCCCAAAGAGGGGAGTTCACGAGTTATTACTCAGTTTCTCGGCCAGATTGTGCGGGGCGAACCCATTAAGCTGGTAGACGGCGGCACACAGCGACGTTCATTCACTTATGTAGATGATGGCATTAATGCGTTGATTAAGATTATTGCCAATGCGGGTGGCGTGACCAGCGGCAAAATCTATAATATCGGTAATCCGCGCAATAATCTGTCGGTGCGCGAATTGGCGACGCGAATGTTGGAACTGGCGGCGGATTACCCGGAATACTGCAATAATGCCGCGAAAGTAAAGCTTATTGAAATCACAGCGTTGGATTATTACGGTAAGGGCTATCAGGACATGCAACAACGGGTGCCCAGTATTGCCAATACCTGCGCTGATTTGAATTGGGAACCCACGGTAACGATGGACGATGCGCTACGGCAAATTTTTGAGGCGTACCGCGCTCATGTCGCCGACGCCAGCGCATTGATTGAATAATGCGCCAATTGAGCAAATTACCATGTTACCGCTTACCGCCGATAATGGCGTTGAAAGTGGATGTAGATACCTTGCGCGGGACGCTGGAAGGCGTGCCGTGTTTGGTGAATGTGTTCCAGCGCTATCAAACTGACGCGACTTTTCTATTCAGCCTGGGGCCAGATCATACAGGCCGGGCTATTAAGCGGATATTCCGGCGCGGCTTTCTCGGCAAGGTCAAACGCAGTTCGGTGATTGAGCATTACGGACTAAAAACGTTGCTGTACGGGACGTTATTGCCTGGTCCGGATATTGGCCGTCGGGCGAGTGAGTTGATGCGGACGGTGCGCGATGCCGGTTTTGAGACCGGCATTCACTGTTGGGATCATGTTCTGTGGCAGGATCGGGTGATGGCGTCTGATGAGCAATGGACGACTCGCCAAATGCAGAACGCCATAGATCGTTATGCGGAGATTTTTGGCGCAGTTGCAACCGTGCATGGCGCGGCGGGTTGGCAAATGAACAGTCATGCGCTGCGACTGACTGAGGCATTCGGTTTTAGCTATTGCTCCGACGCACGCGGCAGCCATCCCTTTCTGCCGGTCATTGACGGAAAAACGATTAGCTGCCCGCAATTGCCAACCACGCTGCCGACATTGGATGAACTGATTGGAGAGAATGGAGTAACGCCTGATAATATCGCTGACTGTTTATTGGCAATGACGCAAACACTGTCAGTTGCCGGCCATATTTTTACGCTCCATGCGGAACTTGAAGGCATGAAGTTTCTACCCGTGCTTCATCGATTACTGAGTGGTTGGCGCGCTCAAGGTTATCACCTTGGCGGATTGCGCTCGCTCGCCAGTCGAATGCCAATGGCAGGTTGGCCCCGCCACGAAGTGGCTTACGGCAGCGTACCCGGACGTACTGGTGTTTTATTGATGCAGGGGCCAGCGGTCGTAGCGCCGGATTCTCTATAATCAGCTAGAGCAAATAAACCCTATGAATCATTACAAGCTTTTCCCAACTGACAGAATTTTGATTGGTTTATTAGTTCTTGTTGTGATAACAGTGCTTGCGCTGTTTATTGGACTATCGTTTTTTAACTATCCATCCGCTGATGATTTTTGTTATGCCGCAAAAGCCACAGATTTGGGATTTTTCGGGGCGCAGGCGTTTTGGTACGAACAGTGGTCAGGCCGGTACACCCTGAATTTGATTTGGACTGCCTTCATGCTGTCCGGCGATGTGTTCCACACCTACCGCTTCCCGCCGATTATTTTGCTGATAACAACCTGGTTAAGCGCCAGTTTTCTCATAGCAAAAATCGCCCAAGGTCATATCTCAATTTTTTTTATTCTGTTATTGGGTGGAGTAGCAACTCTGCTATTTATTGCTGGCGTCCCTGATCCCGCCCAGGCTTTTTACTGGTTAGGTGGCAGTTTTACGTATCAAATGCCGAATGTCTTCCTTATTCTCTTGCTGGGTCTGCTGATCTGGCGCGAGACAACGGCAAACAATACAAATCTGCAAAGACTGATCTTTATTCTTGCCAGTTTGTTAGTCATTGCCATTATTGGCGCAAATGAAATTTCATTATTGCTGACCGGTATGATCATTCTTGGCGGCGCTTTATATGCGCTGTTCATGCGGCGCGATTCCCGCAAGTTCTGGATGGCGTTGCTGTTGATTGCAGCAGGAGCCGCGCTAATCAGCATTTTGGCGCCGGGCAATGTTCAGCGCATGGTTGCTGAACATGGTGGGCAATTGCGTCCGGCTCCTTGGCTGGCGGCGCTGCTCTATCTGCCGTGGGTGGGATTGCGGATTTTTTATTGGCTCTCCAATTTGGGGCTATGGGCATCCGCTTTGATCGTCTTTTTGCTTAGCCTGCCCGTCGCCAGTGGATTTTTCTATGCTGATGGAAAATTCAGAAGGCTGCTTCTGTTCTTTCCAGTGCTATGGATTGCAGCAATTTTCATATTGAGCGGCATTGGCTTTTTAATCAATTATTATCCCTTGCCGGAGCGAGCGGAAAGCGTCATTTATCTGCTGTTTTTGCTGGGCTGGTATCCGTCTTTCATGATTCTGGCGCACTGGATGATGGGCAGTAAAATTGCGGGCAATGATTATCTGATTCGGCCAGCCCTGATGTTTCTGATCATCAGCCTGCTGGGGACGCCGAATATCTTTGAGGCGTATAAGGATGTTTATCGCGGTTATCGCTACGATCAGGAAATGCGTGAAAGGATTAACGCGATTTACGCCGCCAAGCAGCGGGGCGAAATGGAAATTACGGTAAATAGCCTGTCGCGGCCACCGAGAACCCTATTTGCGACTGATTTGGCGACAGACTTCAGGAATCCAAGAAATCAATGCCTGAGTGAGTATCTGCAAATCCGATCCATTACGCTTGGCCCGCCGAAGTAAAATGGGCATCCTGCCCGTTCCACTTTTCCTTCAGAACAGAAAATATCGCTGCGCCAGTGGCAATACTGTGGCCGGATCGCAGGTCAGCAAAATCCCATCAGCGCGCACTTCATAAGTCTGCGGGTCTACTTCGATTTTTGGCAAAGCGTCATTGTGGATTAAGTCGCGCTTGCCAATAGCGCGGGTGTTGCGCACCGCCATCAACATCCGCTGTAATCCCAATGAATCCAGTGCGCCGCTATTCAGCGCCGCCTGAGAAACAAAGGTTAAACAGGTCGCCGCCAATGCCCCGCCCAATGCGCCGAACATGGGTCGGTAATGCACCGGCTGTGGCGTGGGGATAGAGGCATTGGCATCACCCATCGGCGCGGCGACAATAAAACCGCCCTTGATAATCAGCGATGGTTTTACGCCAAAAACGCCGGTCGCCATAACACAATATCAGCCAGCTTGCCGACTTCCAGCGAACCCACGCAATGGCTGATGCCGTGAGTAATCGCCGGGTTGATGGTGTATTTGGCGATATAGCGTTTAACGCGGAAGTTATCAGCGTCGTTTCTCTCTTCGCTGCCCTCACCCCCAGCCCCTCTCCCAGAGGGAGAGGGGTGTAAGTGACCGCGCTGCACTTTCATTTTGTGCGCCGATTGCCAAGTGCGCGTAATCACTTCACCGACCCGGCCCATTGCCTGTGAGTCGGAAGAAATCATCGCAAACGCGCCCAGGTCATGCAGAATATCTTCGGCGGCAATAGTTTCGCGGCGAATGCGCGAATCGGCAAAAGCGACATCTTCAGGAATGGCCGGATCGAGATGGTGACACACCATCAACATATCCAAATGCTCATCCACGGTATTGACCGTATAGGGCCGGGTCGGATTAGTAGAAGACGGCAGCACATTCGGCTCGCCACAGGCGCGGATAATATCCGGGGCATGACCGCCGCCCGCGCCTTCGGTGTGATAGGTGTGAATCGCCCGCCCCTTGAATGCCGCCAGCGTGTCCTCGACAAAGCCGGATTCATTGAGCGTGTCGGTGTGAATGGCGACTTGCACATCGTAGCGTTCGGCTACGTCCAGACAGCAATCAATCGCCGCTGGCGTCGTGCCCCAGTCCTCGTGCAGCTTCAAACCCATCGCTCCGGCTTCGACCTGCTCTTCCAGCGCCGCTGGACGGCTGGCGTTGCCCTTGCCGAGAAAGCCGAGATTGACCGGCAAGCCTTCAGCCGCTTGCAGCATTCGCCGCAGATGCCACGGGCCAGGTGTGCAGGTCGTGGCGTTAGTTCCAGTGGCTGGGCCAGTGCCGCCACCGATCATCGTGGTCACGCCTGACATCAGCGCCTCTTCAATCTGCTGCGGGCAGATGAAGTGAATGTGCGCGTCAATCCCGCCCGCCGTCGCAATCAAGCCTTCGCCAGCAATGGCCTCGGTGCCGGGGCCGATAATGATGGTCACGCCCGGCTGAATATCAGGATTGCCCGCCTTGCCGATGCCGACGATGCGCCCGTCCTTGATCCCAATGTCGGCCTTGACGATGCCCCAGTGATCGACGATCAGCGCATTGGTAATCACGGTATCCACTGCGCCCTCGGCCTGCGAACGCTGCGACTGGCCCATGCCGTCGCGGATCACTTTGCCGCCGCCGAATTTAACTTCTTCGCCGTAAATGGCGTAGTCGCGCTCGACTTCGATCCATAGATCGGTATCGCCCAGCCGCACCCGGTCGCCAACAGTAGGGCCGTACATATCCGCATAGGCGCGGCGATCAATCCGGCTCATGGCGCAGTCTCCAGCAGTCCCATCACCTCGCCGCGAAAGCCGTAGACTTCGCGCCCGCCCGCGTATTCAACCAAAACAATTTCGCGCTCCTGACCGGGTTCAAAGCGCACTGCCGTACCCGCCGGAATGTCCAGACGGCAGCCTCGCGCCTGATTGCGGTCGAAACGCAAGGCGGGATTGGTTTCGGCAAAGTGGTAATGCGAGCCGACCTGGATCGGACGGTCGCCGCTGTTGGCAACGGTGAGGGTGCGGGTCGAGCGGCCTGCATTGAGTTCAAGGTCACCAGCAGCGGTGACAATTTCGCCGGGAATCATGGGCGGCTCCTCAAGGAATCGGATGATGGACGGTGACCAGCTTGGTGCCGTCCGGGAACGTGGCTTCGATCTGCACCTCCGGGATCAGCTCGGCGATGCCCTCTATCACCTCATCGCGAGTGAGTAAAGTGCGGCCATAACTCATCAGATCGGCGACGCTGCGACCTTCCCGCGCTCCTTCCAGCAGTGCGCAGGAGATGTAGGCGACGGCTTCCGGATAATTCAGCTTCAAACCTTTGGCCTTGCGCCGTTCCGCCAGCAGACCGGCGGTGAATAGCAGCAGCTTGTCTTTTTCGCGGGGCAATAATTCCATCGGGCGTTCTCTCGTCAGGGGTCAAGTCGTACCAATTCTGCATAAGATTTCTTCGTGTAAATTTTCCTGTGATCCGCATGACGGATTGGGCGAACGCAACACGCGCCTCTCATCAGGATCAAAGGGTTGGATCAAGTCGTTGTTCTAGCCCACGCTGCAACCCATCACCATCACAGGAAATTTACAGGAGGAATTATTGCGTTCAACGCGCCATCTGAATCAGCTCAATATCCTTCTTGAGCAACTCATTGACGAACGCCGAAAGGTCAATACCCTTGGCATTCGCGATGGCGGCGAGCGTGTCCTGCACGTTGGCTTCCAGATGGATCGGCAGTTGCAGCCGGGCGCCGGGCCGATAGAACTGGCCGCGCACACCGCCGGAGAAGTCAATTTCGGCGGGCATATCGTCGTCATTGGGAGTCAGGTTCATAGCATCCACTTATCGAGGTTCATTCTCGTATTGTCGCTGTTCCCGGCGTGTGGCTTCACGCGCCGAGATCAGGCGGATTTGTACGGTATTCGCGTCCAGCACATGGTAAGTATGCGATACGTCATGCCTTATCGTTGACGGGTTCCGGCTAGATCACCGTCGAGCGCAAAGTGAACAACCGTTGGCTCTCGGTACGCTGGCGCAACCGTTGTTCCAGCGCCGCAATCAAGGCATCCCGTTGTTCAGTAATGTCGTCTTCCACATCGAAAATCACTTCCCGCTGCTGACGTTGCAGGCGTTCCAAATCCCGAATCCGCATCTGGCTTTCATGTTGGGCTTCCATCGCCATCGCCTGGCGCGATTCCCGCTTCATCGCAGGAATGCCGCACCATAATGCCGAAGCCAGCAGCGGCCTTATTATGCGGAGTTCCTGAGACAGGACTTTCGCTTTCCGTCATTCCCGCGTAGGCGGGAATCCAGTCATTCTTTGAAAGAAGGGATACCCACCTTCGCGGGGCATGACGAATTTACGGGTTGGCGAAAGTCCTGTGAGACATTATTCCTCAGCCAGCCGATCACCGACGCATCGGCCAGTTCCTCCTCCAACACCTCTTGCTCCCAGGGGCAAGTAGCGCGTCCCAGCGCAGGTTCAAGCCAGCATTTCCAGCAAAACCGGATGCCATAGAGTCGGATCAATGTTACCCATTTTGCCCGCCAGTCGGCGTTTATCCACGGTGCGGATTTGATCAAGCAGGATGCGGGCGGCTTTCCCGGCGAAGCTTACTTCCGGTCGGCAGCCCAACGGCTGACCTTTGCTGGTCAGGGGAGCAATGATGATGCGCGGCAGCATGGCATTCATGTCATCCGGCGACACCACCAGAGCAGGACGGGTTTTGCTGATTTCAGCGCCCATCGTTGGATCAAGATTGACCCAGTAGACTTCGCCGCGCTTCACCATGCCCATTCCGCATCATCCTCATCCACCGGTAGTGTTGCCAGCGGTTCAATGTCAGCTTCTGGTTGATAGCCATCGAACCATTGGCTGCGTGGAGTTTTCACCGCTTCGATGACCAGACTTTTGCCGACTACCCGCAATTCGACTTCCTGACCCAACTCACACGCCACCAACATCGCGGCAGGAATAATCACCCCCCGCGAATTGCCTACCTTTCTCAAACTGGTTCGCATCATTCAGCCTCATGATTTCACAAGTGATAACAATGTTATTACTGGTCAGTGAAGGCCGCAATGGCGCGAATGTTCAGCAGCCAACATTGCATAGGACATACTCTCGCCAAACGAAAACGATTTTCCTGTTCTGCGGTGAAAAACCCCTGGGAATTTTTTCCAGGACTTTGCTAAACCGGTAAATTCGTCATACCCGCTAGAGCGGGTATCCTATCCTTTTAGCGGCTTGCTGGATTACCGCTGGC
>JAAUTD010000243.1 GCA_012031845.1 Synechococcaceae cyanobacterium SM1_2_3 | reverse complement strand
TCATCACCTGGTGCTGAAATTCTAGTCCGTTGCCTTAAAGAAGAAGAAGTTGAGTACCTCTTCGGTTATCCAGGCGGCGCGGTGCTGCATATCTACGATGCGCTGTTTGCGCAAGATGACATCAAGCATGTGCTGGTGCGGCATGAACAGGCCGCGCTGCACGCCGCCGATGGCTATTCCCGCGCTTGCGGCAAGCCGGGCGTGGCGCTGGTCACTTCAGGCCCCGGCCTCACCAATGCCGTCACCGGCATCGCCAATGCCTACATGGATTCAATTCCGCTGGTGGTGTTCTCTGGTCAGGTGCCGACGGCGCTGATCGGTAATGACGCCTTTCAGGAAGTAGACGCAGTCGGCATTACCCGGCCCTGCGTCAAGCATAACTTCCTGGTCCGCGACATCAGGCAACTGGCCGAAACCATCAAAAAGGCGTTTTATATCGCGACCACTGGACGACCTGGCCCGGTGCTGATTGATCTCCCCAAGGACGTGACCATTGCCAAGGCGGAATTCCACTATCCCAAGAAAATCAAGCTGCGTTCCTATAACCCGACGGTTAAAGGTCATGCTGGGCAGATTCGCAAGGCGGTGGATTTAATCCTCTCGGCCAAGCGCCCGATGATTTACACCGGTGGCGGCGTGATTTTGAGCGATGGCGCGGCGGAACTGACCGAACTCACTCAATTGCTGGGCTATCCGATCACCAACACCTTAATGGGACTGGGCGCCTATCCGGCCACCGACAAGCAGTTTATCGGCATGTTGGGGATGCACGGCACTTATGAAGCCAATATGGCGATGCACGAATGCGATGTGCTGATCGCCATTGGCGCCCGTTTTGATGACCGGGTCACCGGCAAGATCGAAAAGTTCTGCCCGACCGCCAAGATTGTGCATGTGGATATTGACCCGTCGTCCATCTCCAAAAATGTCCTGGTGGATGTCCCCATAGTCGGATCAGTACCCCATGTGCTGCGGGCGATGATCAGCGTCATCCGCGATGAAAAACTCAAGCCCGATGCGGAAGCGATAGCGCGGTGGTGGCGACAGCTTGATGAATGGCGCGATGTAAAATCGCTGCATTACAAAAACAGCGAGACTGTGATCAAGCCGCAGTATGTGATCCAGAAGCTGTATCAAGTGACCGGCGGCAAGGCGATCATTACCTCCGATGTCGGCCAGCATCAAATGTGGGCAGCCCAGTACTATCACTTTGATCGGCCGCGCCAATGGATCAACTCTGGCGGACTGGGCACGATGGGATTTGGCTTACCGGCGGCGATGGGAGCCAAGCTGGCCTTCCCCGACCAGGATGTGGCCTGCGTCACCGGCGACGGCAGCATTCAGATGATGTTGCAAGAGCTTTCGACCATGAAGCAGTACCACACCCCGGTCAAGATCGTGAACCTGAATAACGGTTATCTGGGCATGGTGCGGCAGTGGCAGGAATTCTTCTATCAGAAACGCTACAGCATGACCTATATGGAGGCGCTGCCGAATTTTGTGATGCTGGCAGAAGCTTATGGCCATGTTGGGATACGGATTGAAAAGCCAGGCGATGTGGAAGGCGCACTGCGCGAAGCCTTTGCCATGAAGGATCGCACCGTGTTTCTGGATTTCATTACCGATCAGAGCGAGAACGTGTTCCCGATGATTCCTTCTGGCGGCGGCCAGAATGAGATGCTGCTGGCGGAGCGCGATGAAATGGTGTCAACGCACGACGAAGGAATGGTGCTGCTGTGAATAAAAATCGTCATCTGATTTCCATCCTGATGGAGAACGAGGCCGGCGCATTATCGCGGGTGGCTAATCTGTTTTCGGCGCGGGGTTATAACATCGAGAGTCTCTCAGTCGCGCCCACCGATGATCCAACACTGTCGCGTTTGACGCTGGTGACTTCCGGCAATGAGCAAATCATTGAGCAAATCGTCAAGCAGCTCAACAAGCTGATTGATGTGGTCAAGCTGGTGGATTTAAGCGAGACCGACGCCATTGAGCGCGAATTGATGCTGGTCAAAACCAAGGCAGTGGGCGAACAGCGGGCCGAGATCAAACGGCTGGCGGAAATTTTTGACGGTCATATTCTCGACGTGACCGACGCGACTTACACCATTGAGTTGACCGGGCGCAGTGAAAAGCTGGACAACTTCCTGAGTGCGGTCGAAAAGGACGCCATTCTCGAAGTGGTGCGTTCCGGCACTACGGGCATTGCCCGTGGGCAGAAGGCGCTGCACGTTTAATCCAGCGAGTCGGAGCCGTGCGCGGCAGCCAAATATTTGTCGGCTGCCGCATTTTAATTGGCGGACCATAAAAGGATAGTAGGATTTTCCATATGTTGGAAAAAGGTTCAAATTCGACGCCCATACGTTTTGAACACAAGTAATACAGAATAAAAAAGCCGGTTTTACTATAGCCGCCTTTTGGAGGAAATAATGGAACTAGAGAAGTGGTTTGCCGATTGGGGATTTAAGAATAATCCTTTTGATTACACGCTTGATGCGGATCGCGACCCGTATTTAGAGAAATCCTTCATTCAGAATATCGGTCTCCGAACCAGTCTCAGTTTTGAGCAGCCTAGCCCTTTTGTAGTTTTTGGCACCAAAGGCTCAGGTAAAACTTCGATTCGGACAGACCTGCAACGATTTCTTGCCACTCACAAAGACAGGATCATCACTCTTAGTTATACCGATTTCAATGATCTGCTGAGCGAGAAGAACAAAGGACAAAAAGTTATTCCGTCCATGTCAATTTTTTCACAGCCTGTTGTGCAATTAAATCACGCAATTACTCTCAGCGATCACCTTGATAATATTCTGAGATTAGGGATTGAGGAACTCTATAAAGGATACCTGTGCAACACTGAGTTTTGCGCAAAAGTCCGAATCCGCGACACCCTGAAAGACCTTAAGGAGCAGAAAAGGCGACTGATTTTGCTGATGGCGCTGTACTATATGCCAACAGACATTATCAAAAAGACTGACGGCATTGCGAAAGCCATGAAGATGCTTCGATATAAACGGCAAGGCTACCTGCTCACTGGACTGAAGAGAAAAAGGCTGATTGCTGAAATATGCTCAAAGATCAACGGTATTCCTGTCATTGAGGATAATGTCAACCAAACTATCAGAATGACGGGCACTCGTCTGTATGAATCCGGTGATATACCCGGCAATGTTGATCAGCGTTTTACCCTGCTTAATTACTTCATCGAATTTATCCGGTTACTGGGGCTTTCTGGAATTTATCTCCTCGTTGACAGGGTTGACGAACATAACAGCATCAGGGGCGACTCTGCACAGATGCACGATGTCATCAATCCGCTGCTCTCCGACCAGTTATTGCAGGTGAGTGGCCTGGGGATGCTGCTTTTTTTACCCTACGAGCTACAGGATCTGCGCAAAAACTACCGCAGTGATCGGATTAAAACTGTCTGCCCGCTGGAATGGTCGCCGGTCGAACTGAAGAAACTGATTGAGAAAAGAATGAGCCTGTTTGCCGATCATGAAATCAATATCTCTGACCTTTTTGCCGAGAACCAGGAAGGTCATGAACAATTCATCACTAATCTGGTTACGCCACGCAATGCGTTCATGTTTCTGGAGCATTTAATCAAGGAGCACTGCAAGATGGTTGATGACCAGAAGCAGATACAGTCGAAGACATTTTATGCTGCAATGCGTAAATTCCATCTTGAAAAAGCAGATATTCATTAGAAATTAATCGCCGGTAATTACCCACCGCTTTATTGCCAAAGCTCATAGAGTTTTCCATAGACCAATCGCCCGAATTTTTGGGCGCGTTGGATTTTTTACTGAGTGCTGCCAGCCAGCAAACAAGGGTGCAATGATGAACATCTATTACGATAAAGACGCCGATCTGTCCCTGATCAAGAGCAAGACGGTCGCAATTATTGGCTATGGCTCGCAAGGTCATGCCCACTCCCTGAACCTGCATGATTCTGGAGTCAGCGTCATCGTCGGGTTGCGGCCTGGCTCGGCTTCGGCGGTTAAAGCGGAGAATGCGGGTCTGGCGGTGAAACCGGTTGGCGATGCGGTGGCGGCGGCGGACGTAGTGATGATTCTGGCGCCTGACGAGCATCAGAGTCAGATTTACCGGGAGATTGAACCCCGATTAAAGCAGGGTGCGGCATTGGCTTTTGCTCACGGCTTTAATATCCATTTTGGCGGAATTGTTCCCCGCGCTGATTTGGACGTGATCATGATTGCGCCCAAAGGCCCAGGGCATCTGGTTCGCTCGACTTATGTGCAGGGCGGCGGCGTACCCAGTCTGATAGCTGTGGCGCAGGATGCTTCCGGTCATGCCAAGGAACTGGCCTTGTCTTATGCTTCGGCAATGGCGGCGGTCGCGCTGGCGTGATTGAAACCACCTTCCGTCAGGAATGCGAAACCGATTTGTTCGGCGAGCAGGTGGTGTTATGCGGCGGCTTGACGGCATTAATTCAGGCTGGATTTGAAACGCTGGTGGAAGCCGGTTATGCGCCGGAAATGGCGTATTTCGAGTGCCTGCATGAAGTGAAGCTGATCGTGGATTTAATCTACGAAGGCGGCATCGCCAATATGCGCTACTCGATTTCCAATACTGCCGAATACGGTGATTTCTCTCGCGGCCCACGCATTATCACCGATGAAACCAAAGCGGAGATGCGCAAGATTCTCAAGGAAATCCAGACGGGTCAATTCGCCCGTGAATTCATTCTGGAGAATCAGGCGGGTGCGCCAGTGCTGAAAGCCAATCGCCGCCTGAGTCGCGAACATCAGATTGAGCAGATCGGCGAGAAGCTGCGCGGAATGATGCCGTGGATTAAGGCCAATCGGTTGGTGGATACCGCCAAGAATTGAGGCAGTGATTTAGAAAATAAGCAGGGTGTGAATATACTGCATAACGCACCCTGTTTTTAACTACGCACATCAAACTTTCAAAATCGCCTATTTTGGATCGCAGATCAATATGAAGCTTCTTTCTTATGGTGAAGATGCGTATACCCTTTGGGCGCTTACCACAAATATTGCCAGTTTACTAACTCAACTTGGCGACCCCGGCGAACCGGAAAACACACTAATTTTCTATAGGCCGAGTTTTGGCAGAGGATCATCCTGCTTTGGAGAATTTGATGCCATCATTGGCATCTCATATGCCGTGTATCTTGTTGAAGCTAAATGGTCACAATCACTACAAAACGATATTCCTAAAAAACAGGAAAAGCGACATAAAATATTTCATTGGTATCTCGATAAATGGCGTAAATCCATACATGCCGATTGGGAATCCTTTAAAAGATTGTATGACACTGAATATCGTAAGGAATTTAATAAATCAATCCCATCCGTGAATTCGGCATTGGCATGTAATCTAGAATTTACTTTGAAACAGTTAGATAGTTATGGTAGCTTAATTGAAGATGTGCTGTTGTTTATCCCGAAAGGCGACTCAAGTCCCCTACCATTGCCATCTGTTAATAGTATAGGATTCCGGGTGATTACTATATCTCCAAAAACAGTTGGCGGCGCGGGATATATTGAGTTACCTTTTTGACCCTACTTGCTTAACCGATACCTAACAATACATTAGGCTTTATTATCATGAACTGGCAAGAAGTCTGTGAGCATCCTGATTTGCAGAATCTTCCTTTCAAAATCGAGATGAATGAGAGAGGACAAATTCTAATGTCCCCGGTTAAAGTTTATCATTCGGCTTTTCAGGGAAAATAGCGGCTTTGCTCTATCTGCACATTGGCAATGGAGAAGTATTGGCCGAGTGTTGCTATTCAAACTCGACTGGGTACGAAAGTCGCTGATGTCGTGCGCTGGT
>JAAUTD010000242.1 GCA_012031845.1 Synechococcaceae cyanobacterium SM1_2_3 | reverse complement strand
CAAGTTTCGATGGTTGGCAACGATTTGCAACTTGACGCCGGAATTGGCACCTGCGGCAAGGACGGTCAAAGCGTGCCAGTCGGGGTCGGCCAGCCGACCTTGCGAATTGATGCGCTGACCGTAGGCGGGACTCAGGCTTGAATCCGCATCCGTTATTCCAACCTCTTTCGCCGGAATCATCACTCATGTCCGAATCCATTGCTCGCGCCGTTACGCCCCAGCCAGAACCGGAACAGTTGCAAACTCTGATCGCCGATATTCTCGCCGAGGCGCAAAGTCAAGGCGCGACCGCCGCCGAAGCTGCGGTCAGTTATGGCAGCGGCCTGTCGGTCACCGTCCGCCTGGGCGAAGTAGAAACGCTGGAACATCATCGCCAGCGCGGTCTAGGGGTTACGGTCTATTTCGGCCAGAGTCGCGGTTCGGCCAGCACCGCTGATTGGCGACCGGTGGCGATCCGCGAAACGGTGCAAAGCGCCTGTGCTATCGCCCGTTACACCGCCGCTGATCCGTGCGCTGGACTGGCCGATCCGGATCGGCTGGCGCGGCAGATTCCCGATCTTGATCTCTGCCATCCGTGGTCGCTGACTGCGGAAGCGGCGATTGACCTGGCCCGCGAGTGTGAAGCAGCGGCGCTGGCGCATGATCCGCGCATTCGCAACTCGGAAGGCGCGAGCATCGCCACTCATGCTGGCTTGAGTTGCTATGGCAACTCGCACGGTTTTTGCGGCGGCTATGCCACCACTCGGCATTCGCTGAGTTGCTCGGTGATCGCTCAGGATGACAGCGGGATGCAGCGCAATCACTGGCACACCGCAGCGCGGGATCGGCTGGATTTGGAACCGCCGATTGCAGTTGGACAGAAAGCGGCGCAACGCGCTTTGCGCCGTCTGGGCAGTCGCCGCTTGCCCACGCAACCGGTTCCAGTGCTGTTTGCGCCGGAACTGGCGCGAGGTCTGATCGGCCATTGCATCGCCGCCATTCGCGGCGGCGCACTGTATCGCAAGGCGTCATTCCTGCTGGATCGGCTGGGTGCGGCGGTTTTCCCGGAATGGGTGACGATCCGCGAGAGGCCGCACCTGCGGAAAGCCTTAGCCAGCGCCCCGTTCGACAGCGAGGGCGTAGCGACTGCGGATCGGGATTTGGTCAGCGACGGCGTGTTGCAGGGGTATGTGCTGGACAGTTATTCAGCGCGGCGTTTGGGGATGCAGACCACCGGCA
The DNA here is from genome assembly GCA_012031845.1 of Synechococcaceae cyanobacterium SM1_2_3. Classification (GTDB taxonomy): domain Bacteria; phylum Pseudomonadota; class Gammaproteobacteria; order Competibacterales; family Competibacteraceae; genus Contendibacter. The sequence goes on along the minus strand of JAAUTD010000242.1, from coordinate 4,617 downwards.
ATGCGGGCGGCACGCATAATCTGATTGTCGAACCCGGCCCGCACGGCCACGAGGAATTATTGCGCCAGATGGATCGCGGACTGTGGGTGACTGAATTGCTCGGCCACGGCGTTAATCCAGTCACGGGCGATTATTCGCGGGGCGCGGCCGGGTTTTGGGTGGAAAACGGCCAGCTTCAATACCCGGCGCATGAAATCACCATTGCGGGGAATCTGGCCGAGATGTTCAAAAGCATTGTCGCTGTGGGGAATGACGTGGATGTGCGCGGCGGCATTCGCTGCGGTTCGCTGCTGGTGGCGCGGATGACGGTGGCGGGAGAATAACAAATCAATTTCCCGCCCCGCCAGTCGTTAATCCTCCGCCGAATCCAGTTGCCCGACCAGCGCCGTTCGCAGCGCGGCGTATTTGCGGGGATCGTTCAGTGGCCGATTCTCGTGGTCGGTCACAAAAAACACGTCTTCGACCCTTGCGCCCACGGTGGCGATTTTGGCGTTATGCAACTGCACTCCGCATTCCATGAACGCCTGTCCCACCCGGCATAACAGCCCCGGACGATCCCAGGACACCAGTTCCACCACCGTTCGCCCGTTGATTTCATCTTCCCGGAACGACACCCAGGTGGGCATCTGAAACGCCTTTTGAATCCGCGAAATGTGCCGGTTGGGCGGCAGCGGCGTCGCATTGGCTTGACTGAGACCATGCTGCAAGGCTGCGATAATTTCCTTAATCCGGCCGCGCTCGACAATGGGCGCACTGGAGTCTTCCAGCACGGTAAAGCTGTCCAGGGTGTAACCACAATGACCGGTAATGATCCGGGCGTCGAGAATGGTCAAGCGCAACCGATCCAGCAGCGCGGTGATCAGCGCGAACAGGTTGTCCTGATCGCGGGTGTAGATGAAATTTCGGTGCCGCCCGGCTGGGATCATCGCGAGCCATCACCAGCGGTCGCTCGTCGTGGCCTTTCTTCAGAATCGCCCGGGTGTGCCAGACAATTTCATCGGCGGAATGGCGCAGGAAATAGTCGTCGCCGAACCCTTCCCAGACCGGATTGATAATCTCCTCATCCAGCCGGGCCACCTGCAACAGCAGCCGCGCCTGAGTCTGCACCTCGCGGATGCGCTCTTCCTTGTCAATAGGATTGTCCAGCCCGCGCCGCAGCGCCCGGCGGGTGGCTTCGTACAATTGCCACAGCAGCGACGCCCGCCAGGTGTTCCACAGTTTGGGATTGGTGCCGCGAATGTCGGCGACCGTCAGCAGAAAGAGATAATCCAGGTGCATCTGATCGCCCATTCGCCGGGCGAAGTCGTTGATCACATCGGGATCATGGATGTCCTTTTTCTGCGCGGTCAGCGACAGGGTGAGGTGATGCCGCACCAGCCAGGCCACCAGCCGGGTGTCAAAACTGCTCAGGCCATGCCGCTCGCAGAACCGCACCGCATCTTCGGCGCCCAGTTCGGAATGATCGCCGCCGCGTCCTTTGGCGATGTCGTGATACAACCCGGCCAGATACAACAACTCCGGTTTGGGCAGCCGTTCCATGATCGCGCTGCAATGCGGCAACTCCTGGGCAAATTGCGGTAGATACAAGCGCCGCAGATTGCGCACCACGAACAGGATGTGCTGATCCACGGTGTAGGCATGGAACAGGTCGTATTGCATCCGTCCGACGATCTGGCCGAATTCCGGCAGATAGGCTGGCAGCACCCCGTAGGCGTTCATCAGCCGCAACTGATGAGTGATCCCGTGCGGCTGGCGCATGATTTCCATAAACAGGCTGCGCGGGCGCATGTCGTTACGAAACTTGTCATCAATCAGCGGGCGATGGTCGCGGATCAGGCGAATCGTGGAGGCGCGGATGCCCTTGATTTCCGGGTGCTGCTGCATAATCAGGAAAATTTCCAGCAGCGCAAACGGATAACGCAGAAACACATTGGGCCGGGTTACTTCCAGATAGCCGCGCCGCACCTGGAACCGGCGGTTGATCGGATGCGGCTCGCCGGGATCATCGGCCAGCAGAATAGCTTCCTCGAACAGTTGCAGCAGCATCTCGTTCAGTCGGCTCAGGGCGTTGACGGTGCGGTAATAACGCTGCATGAACTGCTCGACCGCCAGATTGTGATCCTGATCCCGATAGCCAAACTGCCGGGCGACCCGCCGCTGGTGATCGAACAGCAAATGATCCTCGCGGCGGCCGGTCAGGATGTGCAAGGCAAAACGCAACTGCCAGAGAAAGTTGCGGCACTCGATCAATTCGTCGTATTCGCTGGGATTGAGAAAGCCGTGGCCGACCAGTTCCTGCAAGGTGCTGGCCCCGAAGTGACGCTTGGTCACCCAGCCGATCATTTGCAAATCGCGCAGGCCGCCTGGCCCTTCCTTGATATTGGGTTCCAGATTAAACGCGGTTTCGTTGTACTTGTGGCAGCGCTGGCAGCGTTCTTTCTGCTTGGACTCGAAAAAGGCGGCATCCGGCCAGATGCGATCCGGGCCGGTCATGACCCGCATCTGCTCGAACAGGCTGAATCGCCGATCAGCAGCCGGGCTTCCATCAGGCTGGTGGCGACGGTGATGTCGGCCGCGCCTTCGCGGGCGCAATCCTCGACTGTGCGCACGCTGTGCCCCACTTCCAGCCCGATGTCCCACAGAAAGGCCAGAAAATTCTCCAGATCATCGCGGCGCGTATCCAGCGCCGTTTCATCCAGCAGGATCATGAGGTCTACATCGGAACTCGGATGCAGCTCGCCGCGCCCATAGCCGCCCACCGCCACCAGCGCCAGATTGGGCGCATTCACCCCAAAAACCGTAGCCAGACCCTTTGCAGCAATTGATCCATAAACCCGGCGCGAGCGGGCACCAGCTCATGCGCGGGGACGCCCTGCTCGAACAGTTCTTTCAAGCGGGCGCTGCTCTGGGTCAGCAAGACCCGAAAGGGCAAAATTGGATTGGCGGCGACCGCCAGCTCGCGTTCCAGCGCCACGGCGTCAAACGGGGGCATGGGGTTGCGGTTTTCGCTCTCAGCTTTGTAGGGCAAAGGCCGAGCGGCGAAGACCAAGGGAACAAAAGGCAGGGTAGCGACGACACAGGGTTGGGAGTAGCCATGCGATCCTCGGAGCGGGTCAGGAACTAGAGCGTTTCGCCAAGCGGCAGGGTCAGTATTTCGTGGCCGTCTTCGGTCACCAGCACCGTGTGTTCCCATTGAGCGGACAGGCTGTGATCTTTGGTGATCACGGTCCATTTGTCGGGCAAAACCTTAACGTGGCGTTTGCCCGCGTTAATCATCGGTTCAATCGTGAAGGTCATGCCGGGAACCAGTTCGACGCCTGTGCCGGGATTACCGTAATGCAGCACTTGCGGCTCCTCGTGAAATTCCCGCCCGATGCCGTGACCGCAATACTCGCGGACTACCGAACAATGCTGGGCTTCGGCGTGTTTCTGGATGGCGTGGCCAATATCGCCCAGGCGGATGCCGGGCTTGACCATCCGCAGGCCAATGCACATGCACTCATAGGAAACCCGGCTGACCCGCTGGGCGGCGATGGGCGTTGGGCCAACATGGAACATCCGGCTGGTGTCGCCGTGATAGCCGTCCTTGATCACCGTGATGTCAATGTTAAGAATGTCCCCTTTTTTCAGCGTTTTTGGGCCGGGGATGCCGTGGCACACCACATGATTGACCGAAGTGCAGATTGATTTGGGAAAACCGCGATAATTGAGAGGAGCAGGAATCGTTTGCTGCACATTCACCATATAGTCGTGGCAAATTCGATCCAGCTCCTCGGTAGAGACGCCCTCGCGCACATAGGGCTGAATCATTTGCAGCACTTCAGCGGCCAAGCGGCCAGCCACCCGCATCTTTTCGATTTCTTCCGGGGTCTTGAAGGTAATACTGGTTGTTTTTTTGGGGCTTTTCTGAAACATGGTCGGGTATGGAAAGCGTGGCGGGCAATCGAAAACGGTTGGCGTAATATCCAGCTCTTCGGACAGCGTTTCACCGGGCGGCGTTCGTTTGGTTTTCCTAAACAATCCATGTTATAAAGCGCACGCCTTTTAGGCAAACTCTGCATTCATTTAAATTTCTCACATTCGTCGACACGGTCAGCCGGGTGCCCGGTATATCCCTGATATATCAAAGGGTCGCTGATCGGGACGAGTGGAGGCTTAACCCTACCTTACCAAGGAGAATCTCAACAATGGCGACTGTTTCGATGCGCCAAATGCTGGAGGCCGGGGTTCATTTCGGCCACCAGACCCGTTACTGGAATCCCAAAATGGCTCCCTATATCTTTGGAGCGCGTAGCAAGATTCATATTATCAATCTGGAAAAAACCCTGCCGCTGTATCTGGAATCGTTGAATTTCGCTGGTCGAATGGCCTCGAATGGCGGCAAAATTCTGCTGGTCGGCACCAAGCGATCAGCGCGCGAGGCAACGGCTGAAGCCGCCATTCGCTGCGGGATGCCCTATGTCAATCATCGCTGGCTGGGCGGGATGCTGACCAACTTCAAAACCGTTCGCCAATCCATCAAGCGGCTCAAGGATTTGGATCTGCAAGCTCAGGACGGCACTTTTGAGCGCTTGGGCAAAAAGGAAGTGATCGGGCTGCGCCGGGATATGGAGAAGC
>JAAUTD010000241.1 GCA_012031845.1 Synechococcaceae cyanobacterium SM1_2_3 | reverse complement strand
GACGCGCGCGAGTGTCAAAGCATTGCTTGCAGAAGACGGCGAATTCCGATAGCTCCAAACGCCATGAGCGAATGGTATTACGCAAAAGTGGGGCGCAAAGCGGACCGGTGAGTTTTGAGCAACTCAGGGACCTCGCCCGCAACGGAAACCTCACCGCAGGCGATCTCGTCTGGACCTCCAGCATGAAGGACTGGCAACCCGCCGCCCAAGTGGATGGACTGATCGCAAGCCCCGGCCCCACCGGCCAGCCCGCTGCGGACCCCTCCAATCCCTACGCCGCGCCCCAAAGCGCATGGAACGAACCCGCTCCCGCCGCTGGTTCGCCCTGCACCTGCTGAATCCACCGCCTGCGTCAGCCAGGCTTGGGGCATGGCGGGGCTGCGCCGCCAACACCTGTTGCAGATCGGCCAACGCGCCGGGGAAATCGTGGCGGTTCTGGCGCAGCATCGCACGCAGCAAAAGCACTTCGGCAGGGGGCGGCGTCTGTTCCCACCACGGCGCTAGCGCGGCCTGAGCGTAGCCGTAGTAGCGGGGATCGGCCTCGGCACGGCCAATTTCCAGGTTGCGCCGGGCGACCTTGAGCGCCAGTTCCAAATCATCGAGCCGGGCGGCCAATTGGCGACGCAGCCCTTGCAGTTCTCGAACCACGGGATCGGCAGCCGCCAGTGGCAACCGCTCCAACACCTGATCCGGATCGGTGGGGACAAACGGCGTCGCCAACGCCGAGCCGAGGCTGCTCAGCATCAGCAGGATGCCGGAAAGAGTGAGGAACGGCTTCATGATCAGCCTCGCATCCGACGCTTCGTCAGCCGATGAGATCAGGGGCAAACGCCGGTGCAACCCGGTTCACCCGGATCAACGTGGCGGCTGTCGCGACCGGAATGAGCCAGACCCAGATAGGGGAAATTCTCGCGGTATGGAACATCGTTGATATTGACGCCATCGCCGAGGCTGTTATGCGGGAAGCCGGAAAATCTCGGATTGCCGGTTAGCACCCCCGCCACCACGCGCAGCGCGATGTCAGTCACATCATCCGACAGGCGGCGACCATTGGGGAATCCCGCCGGATCGCCCGCCAGAAGGCCATTGCGTTTACGTTGTGTGGCCGGAGTAGGCGGCACTCCGGTATTCAAGCGCAACAGGTCGGCAACTGGACCGGCGGATGTGCCCGGCGCGGCGATGGGCGGCGCATAGGTTACCAGCGGCAGCAAATCGGTGCGCGGAGCGGCTGGAATCGGCAGCGCATCAGCGTAGATCGCGTTCAGCGCCCTGGGCAGCAGCGGATCCAGCAAATAATTGGCGAATTGCGCGTCGTCCTTGGGCTGGCTCATGCTGAACTTGTCCTTGTCGCCCGTGCCGATCAGCACCTCGTTAATCAGCGGATTCGCCATACGCTGGATTTGCACCACCCGATTGGTCAACACCGGCGGATCACCGGGATCACGGTAGATTTTGAAGCGCGGACGAGAAGTCGTGCCCCAGGTTCCAATAGTCGCCAGCGGTTCGTTAGCAGAGTGCAGCTTGCCATCGGCGGTTAACAGGGTGACTGGCGCTTCGATAGCAATCGCATTGACATTGAAGCCTGCGAAATCATCAGCGTCGTAATTGCGCGTGTCGTCAGCATCCTGTGCGGGCGAAAGGACACCGGCAATGCCGGTGCCGTTGGGCAACACTCGAAAATTCAGCGAATCGAAGGTCGCGCCCAGATCAAGCCAGAACGGATCGTCTACGGTGCCCGCGAACACCCGAATGCCATTGCCTAAATCACGAATGCCCTGCTCGAACAAACTGGCGTAATCCGGCATGGTGCGCGGCCCGACGTTGGTTGGCACCGCGATTAAATCACTCGCCAGTTCGGTGCGCTGGTTGCCGCGCACCAATGTGACGGTGTAGCGCTGGCGCAGGCTGAACCCTGCGGAACCGGGGCCGTCCAGCGCAGTGACTGCGGGCGGAATCAGCGGCGTGCCCGGCGCTACCGGCGCAGGAGAATTGCTCGGCGCGGACAATCCGGCGCCCGCGCCGACAAAGCCAGTGAACACCCCCGGCGCTCGAATCTCGGTTCTGAAACGGAACTCAAAGCGCAGGTCTTCAACCCCATCCTGATTGTTATCCACTCGTATGGCGTACAACATCTCGGGATCAAAAGGGGAATAGTTTGGGCCGTTGCTGGGTTCCTGAAACGGGTCAACATTCAGAATCAGCGTGACCTTATTGGGATTGTCATAGCTGACGAAGGCGAAGAAGTCGGTGATGTCAGCCTTGGGATCAAGCGCGGTCAGCGGCGCTTCGCGGTGGTTGGCGGCATAACCGCTGGTCGCGATGGCCAGCGTCAGGGCCAAACTTAAGCAAGTGCGATTAAATACACGGGACATGACAATCTTCCTCTGCAAACGGATAGACGCGAGCAGGAATGCTCGAAATAGGGCCGCCGCCAAGGCAGCGCCTACTTGCCTATGCGCTTGAACGAGCTGCTTGGATGCAGGTTGAGGCGGAAAACTGTTCGAGGAATAAATCAAGGAATGCCGGTGCGTGGAGCATTTAACGATTATCAAATAAAAACCCCTCTCGCTCGGAGAGGGGTTGTCAATAAACGACCTACTGCGACTGGCTTATGGCGTTACGCTCATTTCGCCAGTTGCAGCCGATAAAAAGACACGCTCTTGTCGGCTTTGTCGGAGTCTTTGAAGACATTGGAGATGCCTTCATCACGGGCCACTGCTTCCGCATCATAAGCCGACTCGAAAGTCACTTTGCCGGCAACCGCGACCGGGACAAACGACCAGTTGCGATCAGCGCCATCCTTGGCGCGCTTGAGCGTCCCCACCTTCTTCACATAGCTGACAATAATGTCGCGGTTGGTGTCGGGCGATTCGATGATGATGTTTTTGCCGTCCAGTCCGGGGAAACCACCGCCGCCACTGGCGCGATAGTTATTGGTGACTACAATCCATTCCTGGGTGGGCAGCACCGGTTGATTGTTGTAGCTCAGATTGACGATGCGACTGCCGACCGGTTTGGTCACGTCAATCTGATAGGTCACGCCGTCAATCACATCGAAGTTATAGGACGGAAAGTTGCTGTTAATCAGAGCTTGTTCATCGGCTTTGGCGGGATCAATGGTGTTAAATTGCTCGGCTGATTTTTCCAGCCAGCCTTTGAGAACCGTGCCGCTAATCTTTACCGCCTGCAAGGTATTGGGATAGAGATACAGATCGGCAATGTTCTTGATCGCAATGCCGCCCGCCGGAATATCGGTAAAGCCTGAACCCCGGAAATTCATCTTGAAGGGCGCCGCCGCTGACAAAATCGGCAAATTCAGGTATTGCGGCAAGCTGGTTTGCACAAAGTTTTTCACATAGTCGATCTGGGCGGCATTGATCAATTGCATTGCCGCGCTATCGCCAGTCGTGGCAAAAAGTTGTGATCCGGTAATCGCTGGTCCCAATCGAAGTATTGACGTACTTGATGGTGTCCTGATGTTCCTGGGTCACCAATGGGGCGATATTTGGATCGGGATTGACGTAAACCGTAGCGCCGCTGGCGTCCTTGCTGGAGGTCAGGCGCAATTCGGCTTTGCTCTGCTTAATCTGCCAAGCGCCTTTGCCGTATTCTAGATCAAGACGAATAACGCCCAGCGCATTGCCCCAAAAACCAGGCATCACCGCTGGTTTGCCAAACAGAGTGCCTTTGACGTTATCCACATTCGCCATATTGGCGTAATTCTTGCCATCGGGGAAATAGCTATGGGAATGCCCCATGATCAGCGCATCAATTCCGGGAACTTGCGCGGCGTAATAAGCGGCATTCTCCATATTGCTGGTATACGCGGCGTTGGAAAGCCCGCCATGCACCAAAGCAATCACCACATCGGCGCCTTCCTTGCGTAATTGTGGAACCCATTGTTCGGCGGATTCCTTAACGCCCTGCACAGTCACTTGTCCATCCAAGTGTTTCTTGTCCCATTGCATGATAGGCGGCGGAGTAAACCCAATCACCCCGATTTTAACTGTTACGCCATCAAATTCGCGACTAAGAATAGTGTAGGGCGGGAACAGGGTTTTGCCGTCGCTGACTCGATAGACATTCGCCAGCACCAACGGGAAATTGGGACCCTTGCAGTTATTGCCATTGTGGGTGACTTGATTCAGAAAGGGCAGGCCATAATTGAATTCGTGGTTGCCAATCGTGCCGACATCGTACTTGAGATAATTCATTACTTTGTATTGAGCCAAAGTGTCTTCGCATTTAATCGGAGCCACTGTGGCCTGATAATCGGATAGCACCGTACCCTGAATGGTGTCGCCATTGTCAAGCAACACATGATTGGGGTATTCGCTACGCGCTTTGGTAATCAGCGTCGCGGTGCGCTCCAGTCCGAGGGTGGGATCAGCGACGGTTTTGTAGTAATCGTAGCTGAGGACATTGGTATGCAGATCGCTGGTGGCGATTACGGCAAAAGTAACCTGCTTGCCTTCCGGGATCGCCGGTGTGGAACTGTCGTCATCGCTGCCGCAAGCTACCAGCATCGCCGCCAACAGACTCATGGCGAACCAGCGCCCTATCCCGGCACAGCGCCCCCAATTTGATTTTTTGTTACCGAGCATTTTGGAATTCTCCATGTGGTTGTGAGGAAGGCGCGAATTTTGTGCGGATAGAGTTTCAAAGATATTTCCGCACGGTGAACGAACCAGCTTATCGCCCCAAAACCTTTGCCAAAAACCGCCCGGTATGGCTGTTGACATAGGCCGCCACCTGCTCCGGCGTTCCCACCGCCACTACTTCTCCCCCCTTGCCGCCGCCTTCCGGCCCCAAGTCAATCACCCAATCAGCCGTTTTAATCACATCCAGATTATGTTCGATCACCACAATGGTATTGCCGCGATCCCGCAATTCGTGCAGCACTTTCAGCAATTGCTCGATGTCGTGGAAATGCAGGCCAGTGGTCGGTTCATCGAGAATGTAAAGGGTCTGGCCGGTATCGCGCTTGGATAATTCACGAGCCAGTTTAACTCGTTGCGCTTCGCCGCCGGATAGCGTAGTGGCATTCTGGCCGAGGCGGATATAGCTCAATCCCACATCGGCCAGGGTTTGCAGCTTGCGAGCAATGACCGGAACCGCCTGATAAAACGCCAGCGCATCCTCAACCGTCATGTCCAGCACTTCATGGATATTGCGGCCCTTATAGCGAATATCCAGCGTTTCCCGGTTATAGCGTTGACCTTTGCACACATCGCACGGCACATAAATGTCGGGCAGAAAGTGCATCGCCACTTGAATAACGCCATCGCCCTGGCAGGCTTCACAGCGCCCGCCCTTCACATTAAAGCTGAAGCGTCCCGGCTGATAACCCCGCGCCCGCGATTCCGGCACACCGGCAAATAATTCGCGGATCGGTGTGAATAAGCCGGTATAGGTCGCCGGATTGGAGCGTGGAGTACGGCCAATCGGGCTTTGATCAATGTTGACCACTTTATCCAATTGCTCAAGCCCGGTTAAATCCTTGCAGGGCGCGGGCGATTCATTGGCGTTATTCAAATCGCGGGCGGCATAGCGGTACAACGTATCGTTAATCAGTGTGGATTTGCCGGAGCCAGAGACACCGGTAATACAGGTGAATAATCCTAATGGAATATCCACGCTGAGTTTTTTCAGGTTATTGCCGCTGGCTCCAATAATCCGTAAATGCTTGTTGGGGTCAGGCTTGGTGCGCTGGGCGGGCAAGGCAATCCGCCGTCGGCCGCTTAGAAACGCGCCGGTCAATGAATCGGGATGCGCCATGATCTCGGCGGGCGCGCCTTGCGCCACGATGCGCCCGCCGTGGACGCCCCGCGCCCGGCCC
>JAAUTD010000024.1 GCA_012031845.1 Synechococcaceae cyanobacterium SM1_2_3 | reverse complement strand
GCGAGACCGATTTCGTCACCAAGAACGACGATTCCGGGCTTTCGTTGACGCCGTGGCTGAAGTGACGCTACGCGAGGCGCCTGCTGATTTGGACGCGCTGCTGGCGTTGAATATGGTGAATGGGCAAAGCGTCGAGCAGAACCGGCGCGAGTGCATTGCCAAAATCGGCGAAAACGTCAATGTCCGCCGCTTCGCCCGTCTGACGACTTCAGTCGGCGTTCTGGGCAGCTATCTGCACGGAACCCGCATCGGCGTATTGGTGGAGCTGGAAGGCGGCGACGCCGAACTGGCCAGGGATATAGCCATGCATATTGCCGCCAGTCGGCCATTGTGCGTCAGCCCCGACCAGGTGCCCTCCGAGTTGATCGCCAAAGAAAAGGAAATTTATGCAGCGCGGGCAGTCGCCGAAGGTAAACCCGAGGCGATGATCGAGAAAATCGCCGAAGGACGGCTGCGCAAGTATCTGGAAGAGGTGACGCTGTTAGGCCAGCCCTTCGTCAAGGATCCCGACCAGAGCGTAGAAAAGCTGCTCAAGGCGCATGGAGCTAAAGTCATTCGCTTTGATCGCTTTGAGCTGGGCGAAGGGATTGAGAAAAAAGCCGATAACTTTGCCGCTGAAGTTATGGCGCAGGTGCGCGGCGACTAGGCTGTAATTGGGTGCGTTTCCAGTACAATCCGCCCGTTTTCGACAACGCAGGTGGCGCCGATGCTCACGCAGGATTATTCCAGACCGGTTTTCAAACGGATTCTCCTCAAGCTCAGCGGTGAAGTCTTGATGGGCGAGGGCGAATTCGGCATTGATACCGGGGTTCTAACCCGAATTGCTGGTGAAGTTCGGCAGTTGCGCCAGAGTGGAGTGGAAATCGGCATGGTCATTGGCGGCGGTAATCTGTTCCGGGGGGCCGGTTTGGCCAAGGCCGGGATGGACAGGGTGACCGCCGATCACATGGGAATGTTGGCGACGGTGATGAATTCACTGGCGATGCAGGACACCCTCGAACGGCTAGGGGTGTTTACCCGGGTCATGTCGGCCATTCGCGTCAACCAGGTTTGCGAGGATTACATTCGCCGCCGCGCTATCCGTCATTTGGAAAAGGCCGAGTCGTCATCTTTGCCGCGGGCACGGGCAACCCCTTCTTTACCACCGACTCCGCCGCCAGTTTGCGAGCCATTGAAATTAATGCCCAGGTGATGCTCAAGGCCACTAAAGTGGACGGCATTTACTCGGCAGACCCCTTTAAATTTCCCGAAGCAGTGCGCTATGAGCGCCTGACGTATGATGAAGCTCTGGCGCGCAAGCTGGGCGTCATGGATGCGACGGCCATTGTCATGTGCCGCGAAAACGACATACCGCTGAAAGTATTCAATATCAACCGCCACGGCGACCTGGTGCGGGTGGTCTGCGGCGAGAGCGTAGGCACCACAGTGGTGCGGGAATGACGAGATGATTGACAATCTGAAACCAGAAGCAACTGCCCGAATGGCGAAAAGCATTGAGAGCCTGAAGCAGGAATTGAGCAAATTGCGCACGGGTCGCGCTCATCCCAGCCTGCTCGATCATGTCATGGTGAGCTACTACGGTAACGAGATGCCGCTGAATCAGGTGGCGTCAGTCGGTATCGCCGATGCTCGGACCTTGCTGGTGACGCCGTGGGAACGCAACATGGTCGGGCCGATTGAAAAGGCGATTTTGAAATCGGATCTGGGCCTGAATCCAGCATCGGCGGGCACTACGATCCGGGTACCCTTGCCGCCGCTGACCGAAGAACGTCGTCGCGACATGGTCAAAATAGTCCGCCATGAAGGCGAAGGCGCAAAAGTGGCGATTCGCAACATCCGTCGTGACGCCAATAATCAGCTCAAGACCCTGCTCAAAGACAAGAAAATCAGCGAGGATGTCGAACGGCAAGCTCAGGATGAGATTCAAAAGCTGACTGATGGTCATATCCAGGATGTGGACAAGCTGCTTGCCGCCAAGGAAGCCGAGTTAATGGAAATCTGAGGCGCTCTGGACTCCGGGCAACCACGGTTAATGGCGATGTGGACGAGGATTGCTTTGCATGTCGGTTGATGATTGCGATTCGCTAACGCCACCGGATCAATTGCCGCGTCACATTGTCATTGTGATGGATGGCAATGGCCGCTGGGCGCAGCAGCGCAGCCTGCCGCGAACCATAGGTCATCGAGAAGGCGCCAAGACTGTGCGCCGCGTGGTGCAAGCCTGTATCGAGCGGGGGATTGCGGTGCTGACCTTGTTTGCTTTCAGCAGCGAAAACTGGCAACGGCCGCAGTGGGAAGTGGATGTGCTGATGAAATTGTTTATCACTACCCTGCGCCGCGAAATTCGTCGCTTGGACGACGCCAATGTTCGGCTGCGCTTTATTGGCGATCACAGCCCTTTCCCGGCGATCTTGCAGGACTACATCGCCAAAGCCGAGCAGCGCACCGCCGCCAATACTGGCCTGACCCTGGTGATCGCTGCTAATTATGGCGGGCGCTGGGATATTGCTCAGGCGGGTCGGCGGATCGCTGAAGCGGTCATTGCAGGCCAGTTGCAACCGCAAGACATCACGCCCACCTTGTTTCACCGCTATACCTGCCTGTCTGATCTGCCGGAGCCGGATTTGTTTATCCGCACCAGCGGCGAGCAGCGCATCAGCAATTTTCTGCTGTGGCAGATGGCCTATACTGAACTGTACTTCACTGATCGCTTATGGCCGGATTATGACGCCGACGATCTGGAAATGGCCTGCGCCGCCTTTGCCAGTCGGCAACGCCGGTTTGGTCAGACGGCTGATCAAATGACGCGAATCGGCCATGCTTAAACAGCGTGTTACCACCGCCATCGTGCTGGCTCTGATCACGGTTTGGGCAGTGTTGAAATTGCCAGCCGCCGGATTTGGCGCAGCGTTGTCGGCGGTCATGATGCTGGGGGCTTGGGAATGGGCCAATCTGGCGGGAATGGGTCGGCTCCGTGGTCGCCTGCTTTATAGCTCACTGCTTTTTGGGTTGACTTTGACACTCTGGCCTTTTGTTGAAAACCCGGCTTTTGTCTGTGGCGTGCTTGTTCCGGTTTTCGCAGGCTGGTGTTGTGTGCCGATCTGGTTGCGCCATTATGTTGATCAACCTGATCATCCGCTAACAGTCAAAGCTGCCGGCATGGTTATCCTGGTGGCGCTGTGGGTAGCGCTAATGGGATTGCGAGGCGATTTCGGGCCGGGTTATGTGCTGTTTTTACTGTTACTCATCTGGGTTGCCGATATCGGCGCCTATTTTGCGGGGAGACATTGGGGGCAACGCAAGCTGGCTCCGGTGATCAGCCCTGGCAAAACCTGGGAAGGCGTCTGGGGGGCAACGGCGGCGGCGCTGGCCTTTGCGCTCATTGGCGCGGCGGTGCTGGGCATCGGAACGCGCTGGCCGTGGTTCGTAGCGATCTGCATGGTCACGGTCGGGTTTTCCATCATTGGCGATTTATTCGAAAGCATGATCAAGCGGCAGCGTGGGGTAAAGGATAGCGGTTCGCTATTGCCCGGTCATGGCGGAGTGCTGGATCGCATAGACAGCCTGACTGCCGCCGCGCCGGTGTTTCTGCTGGGCCTGTACGGAATGCACGGATGAGATCGCAGATTGGCGTCACTATTCTGGGTTCGACGGGATCAATTGGAGTCAATACACTCGATGTGCTGAGCCGTCATGCTGATCGTTTCCAGGTGGTGGCTTTGACTGCGCACCGCGATGTTGACGGACTGTTTCAGCAATGCCTGGACGTTAATCCCGCTTATGCCGTGATGGTGGACGCCGCCGCCGCTGAACAATTACACCTGCGGCTGCGGGCTGCGGGACGAATGGTGGAAGTATTAACGGGCGCTGATGCGCTGGAACGGGTCGCAACCTTGCCCGAAACCGCTTACGTCATGGCGGCGATAGTCGGCGCAGCGGGGCTGTTGCCGACCTTGGCGGCGGCGCGGGCAGGCAAACGGGTGTTGCTGGCCAACAAGGAGGCGCTGGTGATGGCCGGGCCGCTGTTCATGGCGGCGGTGCGCGAGCATGGCGCGGAACTGTTGCCGGTGGACAGCGAACACAACGCCATTTTTCAGTGCTTGCCGCCCGATTTTGCCACTGCCGGATTGGAAACGCACGGCGTTCGCCGGATTTTGCTGACCGGTTCCGGCGGACCCTTTCGACTTACGCCGCTTGAGCAATTACCGCAAGTGACGCCAGAACAGGCCTGCGCCCATCCTAACTGGCGCATGGGCCGGAAAATTTCGGTGGATTCCGCCACCATGATGAACAAGGGGCTGGAAGTCATTGAAGCACACTGGTTGTTTGGAGCCCCACCAGCGCAGATCGAAGTGGTGGTGCATCCGCAAAGTATGATTCACTCAATGGTCGAATATGAGGATGGGTCGGTGTTGGCGCAACTCGGTCATCCCGATATGCGCACCCCAATTGCTCATGCCCTGGCCTGGCCGCGACGGCTGGCTTCTGGGGCCTCCTTTCTGGATTTCGCCCGACTGGCGACACTGGAGTTTCAAGCGCCGGATTTCGCCCGGTTTCCCTGTTTACGGCTGGCCTTCGCCGCACTGGAAGCCGGTGGAACGTCGCCTGCCATTTTGAACGCCGCCAACGAGATTGCAGTCCAGGCTTTTCTGGAGCGGCGCATTGGATTCACCATGATGCGGTGGTGATTGAATGGGTGTTGGAACAGCGTGCCGTTGATGCGGACACAACCCTTGTCACGCTGGAAACCATTCTCGACGCCGATGCCCAGGCGCGGTCAGTAGCCAGCGAGTGGATTGCCCGATGCGGCTTGGAGGTCATTAGATGATTGATTCGCTGATTTCGGTATTGGCTTTAATCGTCACTCTCGGCGTCCTGGTGACCGTCCATGAATTCGGCCATTTTTGGGTGGCTCGCCGTCTGGGCGTCAAGGTGCTGAAGTTTTCCATCGGCTTTGGCCGCCCACTTTGGCAGCGGCGCGGTCGTGATGGCACTGACTATGTGATTGCCACATTGCCGCTGGGTGGCTACGTCAAGATGCTGGATGGACGGGAAGGCGAAGTGCCGCCCGATCAGGCGCATCAGGCTTTTGATCGCCAGCCTATCGTGTCACGGATCGCGATTGTGCTGGCCGGGCCACTGGGCAATTTTCTGTTCGCCATTCTGGCCTACAGCCTGATGTTCATGATTGGCGTTCCGGGAACCACGCCACTGTTGGACGACCCGACTCCCAACTCGCTGGCGGCGGCGGGCGGTTTTCGCAAGGGCGATCGGGTGGAAGCGGTTGAGGGCAAGCCGACCCCGACCCTGAGCGCAGTCATGCTGGAACTGGTGGATCGCGCCATGTCCGGGGAAGTGATTGAGATTAAAGTGATTGACGCTGAGGATCGCGCCCGGACCCGGTCGCTGGATCTGCGGGATTCCACCGATTTGAGTGACGCCGCCCAGATGTTCAGTCAGGTGGGGTTAATGCCCTTGCGGCCAGTATTGCCGGCGGTCATCGGCCAGCTCGCCCGTGGCGGTGCTGCGGAACGGGCCGGATTGCAGCCCGGAGATCGGATTGTGCGGGCCGACGGCCAGATCGTTACCGACTGGCAGCATTGGCGCGACATCATTGAGCGGCATCCCGACCTTCCCTTCAGCATTCGGATTGAGCGCGATGGGCTGGAGCAGACTGTGGAGCTGGTTCCTGATGCGCGGGAAAATGAGCGTGGCGTGCGAACCGGCTTTATCGGCGCGATTGCCGACGTGCCGGATGACATCGCCAGGAGCCTGCGGGTCGTGGTGCAATACGGGCCACTGGATGCGGTGGGCGCGGCGATGGGCAAAACCTGGGATATGTCGCTGTTGACGCTGCGGATGCTGGGCCGGATGCTGGTGGGCCGAGCCTCGCTGGACAATCTCAGCGGGCCATTGACCATCGCTCAATATGCCGGCCAGGCCGCCAGCGCGGGCTTTATTGCGTTTTTATCACTGCTGGCCTTGGTCAGCATCAGTCTGGGCGTGTTAAATCTGCTGCCGGTGCCGGTGCTGGATGGCGGCCATTTGCTGTACTACCTGATCGAACTGCTGAAGGGCAGTCCGCTGTCAGAGGCGGTGCAGAATGTGGGGCAACGGGTTGGCATGATCGTTTTGCTGTTCCTGATGGGCTTGGCCCTGTTCAATGATTTCAATCGTCTGCTGGGATAAGAACCGCCAGCTTTGGCCTGAGTGACTATGTGCTTATGAAACAACGGTATCGCTCTCTGATTTTCTTTCTGGGCCTGATGGCTGCCGTAGTCGGGAGCCACGCCGCAGAGTTTGTAGTAAGAGACATTCAGGTCGAAGGGTTGCAGCGCATTTCTGCGGGCACGGTGTTTAATTATTTGCCGGTGCAGGTGGGCGCATCGATCTCGGAAAAGGATTATCCCGAAATCATTCGCGCCCTGTTCAAAACCGGCTTCTTCACCGATGTGAATCTGGAGCGCAAAGGCAACGTGCTGGTAGTGACCGTGGCGGAGCGGCCCGCCATAGCCGAAGTCAGAATTGCGGGCAACAGCGACATCAGCAGCGAAGATCTGAAAAAGGCGCTGATCGATGTGGGTCTGGCCGAAGGGCGGGTATTTGACCGGGCGCTGCTGGACAAGGTTGAACAGGAATTGCTGCGGTTGTACTACAGCCGGGGTCGCTATGCAGTGCAGGTGAAAAGCCAGGTGCAGCCCTTGGAGCGCAATCGGGTTGCGGTCAGTCTCGACATTGCCGAAGGCGCAGTCGCCAGCATCAGCCAAATCAATATCGTCGGCAACAAAGCGTTTACCGAAAAGAAATTGCTGAGTCAGTTGCAATCATCAACCGGCGGCTGGTTCTCCTTCTTTACCAAGGATGACCAGTACTCCAAGCAAAAACTGGCCGCCGATATTGAAACTCTGCGTTCCTTTTATCTGGATCAGGGCTATCTAAAATTCACAGTGGATTCCTCTCAGGTTTCCATTACCCCGGATAAAAAAGATGTTTACGTCACCATTAATATCACTGAGGGCGAACCTTACACGATTCAGGAGGTGCAGTTGACCGGGGATTTCGGCGTAGTGCCGGAAGCCGATTTGCGCAAATTGATCACGCTTAAAGCCGACGACGCTTTTTCCCGTGGCAAGCTCACCGCAACCGCCAAAGCCATTAGTGAACGGTTGGGGGAAGAAGGCTATGCCTTTGCCAACGTCAACACGGTGCCGCAGGTGGATGACGCAACACGAAAAGTCGCGCTGAATTTTGTGGTCGATCCTGGGCGGCGGGTTTATGTCCGGCGGGTCAATTTCCAGGGCAATATCAAGACCCAGGATGAAGTGTTGCGCCGGGAGATGCGCCAAATGGAAGGCTCGTGGTTTTCCACCAAGGAAATTGACCGCTCCAAGACCCGGTTACAGCGGCTGGAATATCTGGAAAGCGTCAACATCGAGACCCCGGCCGTGCCAGGAGCCAGCGATCAGGTGGATGCCAACTTCACCGTGGTCGAGCGCCCATCGGGCAGCGTCATGTTCGGCGTCGGTTACGGCCAGGAATCCGGGGTGCTGCTGAACGCCAGCGTCACCCAGAACAACTTTCTGGGCACCGGCAATCAATTAGGTGTGGTGTTGAACAATAGCGGCACCGGCCAGAACTACAGCATTTCCTATAACAATCCTTATTACACCCCGGACGGAATCAGTCGAGGTTTTCGGCTGTTTTTCCGGGAGATTGACAGCGAAGAATCCAATACCGCCGACTATATCCAGAACAGCTATGGCGGTCAGGTCAGTTTTGGATTCCCGCTTAATGAATTCGATACGCTGCGCCTGAGTCCCGGCTATGAGCGCATCTCTATCGAGACCAACACTAATACCCCAGTGGAGATTTTCGATTATCTGCGGCAGAACGGCGATGAATATAATGTATTCAAGCTGGATGCGGGCTGGTCGCGTGACAGCCGCAACCGCGCCCTGTTTCCAACCAGCGGCAGCCTGAATCAAATTTCAGCGGAAATCGCTATTCCCGGCAGTGATGCGCAGTATTACAAGCTGAATTACCGCAGCACCAACTTTTTTCCACTGGCGTCCTGGCTTACCTGGTCGGTTGGCGGCGAAATTGGCTATGGCAATGGCTATGGCGGCACTGACGGTTTGCCGTTTTCGAGAATTTTTATGCGGGCGCTTGCGCTCGGTGCGTGGCTTCAAGTCCAACACCCTGGGGCCCCGCTATAGCAATAATGAGCCGAGCGGCGGCGCATTCAAAACCGTGGCGAATACCCAATTCATTTTCCCGACGCCCTTTATGGAGAAATCTGAAAATATACGGCTGGCGGCATTTCTCGACGCCGGTAATGTTTTTGCCACCACTGATGATTTTGACGCTGGTGAATTGCGCTACTCAGTGGGTCTTGCTGGGCAATGGCTGTCGCCGCTGGGCGCTATCGTCATTAGCGTCGCTCTGCCGCTCAATGATAAATCTGATGATGAAACCGAGATTTTTCAATTCTCCTTTGGAGTGCCGTTCAATTAGTATCAAGTTTCAACGCTCTTTTTGTATGAGTCATTTCCCGCAATATCCTGTTGATGGAGGTATCCACATTGAAAATCGTGCGTAACTTGCTGGTCGCTACGGCTTTGGCGTTGCCGGTTTCGCTGGCGCAAGCGGCTGATGTAAAACTGGGCTTTGTCAGCATCGCCAAAATTTTGAATAGCGCGCCTCAGGCCGAATCCGCCAGCAAGCGGCTGGAACAGGAGTTTGCGCCACGGCAAAAAGGTTTGGTTGAAGCACAAAAGGCGCTGCGCAAGGAGGAGGAGAAACTGGCTAAGGATGGCGCGGTTATGAGCGAAAGCCAGCGCCGCAAACTGGAAAGCGAGATTCGCAACCAGGCCCGCGAACTGAAGCGGACCAGCGATGAATTCCGTGAAGATTTCAACCTGCGGCGCAATGAAGAACTGGGCAAGTTCCAGAAGCAGGTGCTGGAAGTCATCAATAGCGTCGCCAAGGAAGAAGGCTTCGACCTGGTGATCAATGACAGCGCGACGCTGTATTTCAGTCCGCAGGTGGATGTCACCGAGAAAGTGCTTAAGCGGCTCAACTCCAGATAAAAACCGATGATCACGCTGGGTAAAGTTGCGGCGGTGGCGGACGCACGCCTGCAAGGATGTGACGCTGCAACCCGAATCACTGGGGTAGCGCCTTTGCATTGCGCCGAACCCGGTCATCTCAGTTTTTTAAGCAATCCCCGTTATCGTGTCCATCTTGAGACGACGCGGGCCAGCGCCGTGATTCTGTCGGTTGAAGACGCCTGGGATTGTCCAACTCCGGCGGTCGTGGTTGCCAACCCGCATGTTGCTTACGCCCGCGTTGCAGCGCTGTTTGCGCCGGTTGCCGAATCGCGCCAGGGCGTTCACGCCACCGCTTGGATTCACGCCACCGCTCAAATTTCGGCTGACGCCTGGATTGGCCCGCATTGCACGATTGAGGCGGGCGCGGTGATTGAAGCCGGAGTCAGCGTGGGGCCAAATTGCGTCATTGGCGAACAGGCGGTCATTGGCGAGGGAACCCGGCTGGTGGCGCAGGTCACCATTTGTCACCGGGTGCGAATCGGCCGCCGGGTGCTGGTGCATCCCGGCGCGGTGATCGGCAGTGACGGCTTTGGTCTCGCTCTGGAAAGCAACGGCCGCTGGCTCAAGGTCCCGCAATTAGGCAGCGTCCTGATCGGGGATGAGGTTGAGATTGGCGCCAACACCACGATTGATCGGGGTGCGCTGGAAGATACCGTGATTGAAGATGGCGTCAAGCTGGATAATCAGATTCAGATTGCCCATAACGTCCATATTGGCGCTCACAGCGCCTTGGCCGGTTGTGTCGGCATTGCCGGCAGCGCCCGCATCGGTCGGCATTGCATGCTGGGCGGCGGGGTCGGGGTGGCGGGCCATCTGGAAATTGCCGATCAGGCGCAAATTACCGGGATGTCGCTGGTCGCCCAGTCCATTGCGCAGCCGGGAGTTTATTCATCGGGGCTGACGGTCGAGCCAAACCGGCTCTGGAACAAAATCAGCGCCCGGCTGCGCAGATTGGATGATCTGTTTCGACGGCTGGCGGCGCTGGAAAAGAAAATCAACCGAAACGGCGCTATTTAAGAGGGCAAGGCTTTGGAACCAATGGATATTCAGGAAATTCTGGACTACCTGCCACACCGCTATCCGTTTCTGCTGATTGATCGGGTGTTGTCCATCGAGCCGGGGCAATCGCTGATCGGCCTGAAAAATGTCAGTTTCAACGAACCGTATTTTCTCGGTCATTTTCCCCAGCGGCCGATTATGCCGGGGGTGCTGATTCTGGAGGCGCTGGCGCAGGCGACTGGAATTCTGGCGTTCAAGAGCGAGGGCGAGCGTCCCGATCATCGTTCCATGTACTACCTCGTTGGCGTGGATCACGCCCGCTTCAAACGGCCGTCGAGCCGGGCGATCAGTTGATTCTGGAGGTGCGGCTGGACCGGATCAAACGCGGAATCGGCAAATTCTTCGGCGAGGCCAAGGTGGATGGGCAGTTGGTGGCGACCACCGAGCTGATGTGCGCCAAACGGGACATCAATCCGTGATTGATCTGCGAGCGGCGGTAGACCCTTCGGCCCGACTGGCGGCGGATGTGACGGTGGGGCCGTTCTCGGTGATCGGGGCCGATGTGGAGATTGGACAGGGCACCTGGATTGGCCCGCATGTGGTCATTCAGGGGCCAACCCGCATTGGCCGCGATAACCGGATTTATCAGTTCAGTTCGCTGGGCGAGATTCCGCAGGACAAGAAATATGGCGGCGAACCGACCCGGCTTGAAATCGGCGACCGCAACACGATCCGCGAGTTTGTGACCATCAATCGCGGCACGGTGCAGGATGCCGGGCTGACCCGCTTGGGCGACGATAACTGGATTATGGCCTATGTCCACATTGCTCATGATTGCGTGGTGGGCAACCGCACCATTTTTGCCAACGGCGCCTCGCTGGCCGGCCATGTTCACGTTGAGGATGATGTGGTGCTGGGCGGCTTCGCACTGATTTACCAATTTACCCGGCTGGGGATGCACAGCTTTTGCGGATTCGCCTGCGGGGTGAATCATGACGTGCCGCCCTATGTCACTGTGGCCGGCTACCGCGCCGAGCCGCACGGCATCAACGCGGAAGGTCTGCGCCGCCGGGATTTTTCCGACGAAGAGATTCAGGCGATCCGCCGCGCCTATAAAGCGATCTACCGCGCCAATCTGCGGCTGGAAGAGGCCATTGAGAAAGTGCGCGAGATGACCGCTGAATTCCCGCGACTGCAAATCCTTCGCCGATTTTCTGGCGGCGCCCTCCCGCAACGGAATTGTCCGCTAGAGCCGCGCCGCCGGTGCAAATCGCCATTGTCGCCGGGGAATTGTCGGGCGATCTGCTGGGCGCCGGTCTCATCGCCGCGCTCAAACTCCGTTATCCGCAGGCGCGTTTTAGCGGAATTGGCGGCCCAAAAATGCTGGCTCAAGGCTTTGAGACAGTCGTTCCGCTGGAGCGGCTGTCGGTGATGGGGCTGGTGGAAGTCCTGCGGCATCTCCCGGAACTGCTCAGCATCCGACGGCAACTTTATCAACGGCTGCTGACCGATCCGCCAGCCGTCTTCATCGGCATTGACGCCCCCGATTTCAACATCGGCCTGGAACAGCGGTTGTGCGCCAGCGGGATTCCCACCGTTCATTACGTCAGTCCATCAGTGTGGGCGTGGCGACCGTGGCGGGTTCGCAAAATCGCCCGCGCCGTAAACCTGATGCTGACTCTATTCCCGTTCGAGGCCGACTTCTATCGGGATCATCAGATGGAAGTGCGCTATGTCGGCCATCCGCTGGCTGATGAAATCCCTTTCCACAACGATAGCGCCGCCGCTCGGCTGGAGTTGGGTTTGACGTTGCCGACTGACGCCCGAATCGTTGCGGTGCTGCCGGGTAGTCGCAGCGGTGAAGTCAACCGGCTGGGGCCGTTATTGCTGGATACGGCGGTCTGGTTGCATCGGCAACGGCCCGATCTGCATTTTCTGATGCCAGCGGCAACGCCTGCTTTATCCCGGCTGTTGGCAACCCTGATCGCCGAACGCACTCCGGCATTACCTCTGACCCTGATTCAGGGCCAGTCCCGCACAGTGATGGCGGCGTCCGATGTGGTGTTGCTGGCGTCTGGCACCGCGACGCTGGAAGCGATGCTGCTGAAGCGGCCGATGGTGGCAGCCTATCGCGTTGCGCCGCTGACCGCCTGGATCGCCCGGCGGCTGGTGACGATTCCGCACTTCGCGTTACCTAATCTGCTGGCGGGACGGGCTTTGATTCCCGAATTCATGCAGGAAGCGGCGACGGTGGCGAATCTGGGGCCAGCCGTGCTGCGCTGGCTCGACGATGCGGCGGCCTGCGAGCAGTTGATCGTGGAATTTGACGCGCTGCACCGCCAGTTACGCCGCAACTCCAGCGTTCAGGCGGCGGCGGCTATCGCGGCATTGCTGGAACCGCCATAACCGATTTACTGCGCCAGCAACCGCCTCATTTTCTCGGTGTCCGGGGCCAGCACGACGCCCCGCTCCGTCACTAAAGCATCCACCAACGTCGCCGGAGTCACATCGAAAGAGGGATTCCAGACCGCCGCGCCGACCGCCGCGATGGGTTGTCCGCCCAGCGTCAGCAGTTCTTCGGCGGCGCGTTGTTCGATGGGAATCTCCGCGCCGGTGGCGATGCTCATATCTATGGTCGCGGTCGGCGCCACCACCATCAACCGCACTCGATGATAACGGGCGGCTATCGCCAGATGATAAGTACCGATTTTATTAGCGACATCGCCGTTGGCGGCAATCCGATCCGCGCCGACTATCGCCCAGCCGATGCCGCCGCGCTGCATTAATGCCGCCGCCGCGCCATCGGCCAGCAGCGTGACCGGAATCCCGTCCTGCGCCAACTCCCACGCCGTCAGCCGCGATCCTTGCAACCAGGGCCGGGTTTCATCGGCATAGACCCGCTCGATCAGTCCGTCCGCATAGCCATGCCGAATCACTCCGAGCGCCGTGCCATAACCGCCCGTCGCCAGCGAACCGGTGTTGCAATGAGTCAGCACTGCGCCGCGTTGTTGCAGCAGCGCTGCGCCCAATTCACCCATCCGCTGGTTGGCGGCAATATCTTCGGCGTGAATCGCCTCCGCCTCAGCCAGCAATCGCGCTACCGGATCGCCGCGCCATGCGGTGGCGACGCTTTCCATCCGCCGCAAAGCCCAGCTTAAATTAACGGCCGTTGGACGGGCGGCGGCCAGCAGCGCAAGGTCTTCAGCGATTAAGGTTTGCCATTGTTCCGCGCTTTCGCGGTAAACGCGCCTGCGCCGCTAACACCACGCCATAAGCGGCAGTGACGCCAATCGCCGGCGCGCCGCGCACCACCATATCACGAATGGCCTGCGCAACCTGGGCGGCGGTAGTCAGACGCTGGTAAGTCAACAGGCCCGGCAACAGCCGTTGATCCAGCAGTTCCAGCGCATCATCGCGCCAGACCATAGCGCGGACCTGATCATGGAGATGGGTCATAGCAGGTTCGATCCAGTGAAATCATCGGGGAAAACAGGCAGATTCAGATGGCGATGCAGAATGCCAGCCAGTCGGGCGATAGCCATAGATCATGCCAAAATTTGCTTGCAAAAATGCCAAGATAACGCGCAAAATGCGATTATTTATTGTTAGCACAACATTTTTTGCAATTCTGACACAACCTTGTATCATTACACATTATGACCGGTCGGTTGGCTGCTCGTGGTGGTTGCCGCTCCGGTATACGGTGTGAGGTGAATCATCGCGGATTAGCCGAAGTCGGTTTCCGCAACCTGAAATCTGGACGTACCGCGCACAGAATTCTTAGTGCCTAATTTGGGAGATTATAGATGAATGTGAAACTGCATAAGCTCAGCCTTGGTCTGGCTGCCTCAATGGTTCTGTTTGCCGCTATTCCCGCCCATGCCGCCAACAAGTACGGCTGCATTTATGTGGTCGATCCTTGGGACAAGATTGTCAAGGATCCCTACGGCAACTGCATCCGCACCCCGTTCTGGACTGCGGAGAAGAACATCGCCGAGTGCGGCGGACTGGCCAAGAATGAGCCACCTCCGGCGGGCGAATCCACCGAGACCATCACCCTTGGGGCTGATGCGTACTTCGATTTCGACCGCGCCGAAATCAAGCCTGCTGGTCGGGTCAAGCTGGACAAGCTGGTTGCTGATCTGCGCCGGGCCAAATCAGTGACCCTGATCCTGATTGTCGGCCACACCGACAGCAAGGGCACCGATGAGTACAACATGCGCCTGGGTCAGCGCCGGGCTGACAATGTAGCCGGTTACTTGGCCGCCAGGGGCGTGCCCAAGTCAATCATCAGCACCCGCAGCGAAGGTGAATCCAACCCGGTTGCCGCCAACACTCTGCCCAATGGCAAGGATAACCCGGCGGGTCGGGCGCTGAATCGCCGCGTGGTTATCAGCGTTACCGCCAAGGAAAAGGTGATCAGCCAATAATGCGCTGAGCTTAACCGCCGTATTTCTGCGCCCCGGCTTGCCGGGGCGTTTTTTTTGCGCCAGCAGACAAAGGGTGTCGCTATAATCCGGCGGCAAGCCACTCAGAGATTGATTGCCATGCCGCAGCCCATCGCTACCCTGCTTAATGCCCGATGGATCGTTCCCGCCGAGCCAGAAGGTTTAATTCTCGAACATCATGCGCTGGCGATTCAGGACGGACGGATTCTCGCCATTCTGCCCAGTCTGAAGCCGCACTCCGGTTCAGCGCCGTGACCTGCCTCAACTTGGACCGGCATGTGTTGATTCCCGGCTTGATCAACACCCATACCCACGCCAGCATGACCCTGCTGCGTGGTCTGGCTGACGATCTCCCGCTGATGGACTGGCTACAGAACCATATCTGGCCGACTGAAGCGCACTGGGTGAATCCCGACTTTGTTGGTGACGGAACCCGGCTGGCCATCGCCGAAATGCTGCGCGGCGGCGCCACCTGCTTCAACGACATGTATTTTTTCGCCGAAGTGACGGCTGCTGTAGCGCGGGAATGTGGGATACGGGCGTGCCTGGGTCTGATCGTGCTGGATTTCCCCACCGCCTACGCTCGTGATGTGGACGAGTACCTGGCCGAGGGCCTGAACCTGCATGAGGCGTTGAAAACCGATCCATTGCTGCACGCCGCTTTTGCTCCCCATGCGCCCTACACCGTCTCAGCGCCCGCTTTGGAGCGGATCGCGCGACTGGCGGACGATCTCGATATTCCCGTGCATATTCATGTCCATGAAACTGCTGCCGAAGTGGCCCAATTCCAGGCTCAGCACGGCTGCCGACCGTTGGAGCGGCTCGATCAACTGGGTCTGCTGTCGCCGCGCCTGCTGGCGGTTCACATGACCCAGCTTGAAGACGCCGAGATTGCCCGGCTGGCGCAAGCAGGCGCTCATGTCATTCACTGCCCGGAATCGAACCTCAAGCTGGCCAGCGGCTTCTGTCCCACCGCTCAACTGGATGCTGCTGGCGTCAATATCGCCTTGGGCACCGATGGCGCAGCCAGCAACAACGATCTCGACCTGTTCGGGGAAATGCGCGCTGCGGCCCTGTTGGGCAAAGCAGTCGCCAGCGACGCCAGCGTTTTGCCTGCGGCGCGGATTTTGCGAATGGCTACGATCAATGCCGCGCAAGCCCTGGGGCTGGCGGATGAAATCGGCTCACTGCAACCCGGCAAGGCTGCCGACGTGGTCGCGGTTGATCTCGGCTGGCCGGAGACCGAGCCGGTCTACAATCCAATCTCGCAACTGGTTTACGCCGTTGGCCGCCATCAGGTCAGCGATGTTTTGGGTCGCCGGTCGCCGACTGCTGGCCGACCGGCAGTTGACTACGCTGGATTTGAGCGAAACAGTTCAGCGAGCGCGCGCCTGGGGCGCAAAAATTCACCCCGGATGCTCCGCGTAAAGCCTGCGGTCGGTCGGTCAAATCCAGCACAATCCATTTCCGCACTTTTATCCGCCAGCGAGGTGAACCCAACCATGACCGCCGCCAATCCCAATGTGGATACGCAGGAAATCGCCAAATTTGAGCAACTCGCCAGCCGCTGGTGGGATCCGGACAGCGAGTTCAAACCGTTACACGACCTGAATCCGTTACGGCTGGACTACATTAACGAACACAGTGGCGGATTGGCTGATCAACACGTACTGGATGTCGGGTGCGGCGGCGGCATTCTGGCCGAGAGCATGGCCCTGCGCGGCGCCCAGGTGCTGGGCATTGACATGGGGGAAGCGCCGCTGGCGGTGGCCCAGTTGCATCAGTTGGAATCCGGCGCGGTGCTGGATTACCAACGCATCACCGCTGAGGAATTGGCCGAAACCCAGGCCGCCCGATTTGACATCGTGACCTGCATGGAAATGCTGGAACACGTCCCCGATCCGGCCTCGACCATTCAGGCTTGCGTCCAGTTGGTCAAACCCGGCGGTCACGTCTTTTTCTCCACCATCAACCGTAATCCAAAATCGTATCTGTTCGCCATTATCGGCGCTGAATACGTTTTACGGATGCTGCCTCGCGGCACTCACGATTTCCGCAAATTTATCCGTCCTTCCGAGCTGGACGGCTGGACTCGCGCCGCTGGCTTGCCGATCCGGCATATCACCGGTCTGCATTACAATCCGCTGACCCGCCATTACTGGCTGGGGCCGGGGGTGAGCGTCAACTATATGGTTCATTGCCAGCGGGACGATCAGGCATGAGGACGGCTGCGCCGGCTTGTGTGCTGTTTGATCTGGATGGAACCCTGCTGGACACCGCTCCCGATTTGATCGGGGCGCTGAACCGGCTGCGCCGCGAATGCGGCGAATCTGAACTATTGCCTGCCGCGGTCCGCCCGACGATTTCCCAAGGCTCGCCGGGGATGCTCAAACTCGGCTTCGGACTGGCTCCCGATGACCCGCTCTACTCAGAAATGAACCAGCGCTTTCTGGCCTTGTACCGGGAGTTCATCGCTGTGGAAACGGCGCTGTTTCCGGGGATGAGCGCGGTGCTGGCGCATCTGGAAGCCCATCGCATCCGCTGGGGCGTGGTCACGAACAAGCCGGGCTGGCTGACCGAGCCGCTGATGAAAGCCTTAGGTCTCTGGACTCGGGCGGCGTGTGTGGTCAGTGGCGATACGCTCAGCAAGCGCAAACCCGACCCGGAACCGCTATGGCACGCCTGCGAGCAAATGGGAGTCGCCCCTCAGCATTCGCTGTATGTCGGCGATGCTGAACGCGATATTCAGGCGGGCAAACAGGCGGGCCTGGTCGCGCTGATCGCGGGGTTTGGTTATCTGGGAAGTGAAGATCGGCCAGAACAATGGGGCGCTGACGGGTTTCTGGAGCAGCCGTCGGATTTATTCAGTTGGCTGGGCGCGACCGCGCCGGGCCAGGCGCAGCAGACATGATGCCGACCTCGGTGGGCGGCGCGCTGTCATGCCGCAACCACCACCAGGCTCCCCCGATAGCCAGCAATCCCGCCAGCATCCCGGCCGCCAGAGAGATCTGCAGCCGACCGAATCGTCGCCACCATGCGTGGATCGGCCGAAACGCCGCTGATCGAACCCACAGCACGGTGACATTATCCTGCTGAGCAAGCCGACGTTCCGCCACTGCGGCTAACAGTTGCGCGACCGGTTGGCCCTCGTTGCTGGCGCGGCTGAGAATGGCGGCAATCTCTTTTTCATCCAGGGTGAACAATCCATCGCTTGCCAGCAGAATCTGATCGCTGTCCTGAAGCTGATAAGCCTTGCGCGGCAAATCCACCAATTCCAGTTCAGCGCCGGTGACTGCGCTGATCAGGGCATTGCGGTCGGGATGACAAGCGGCTTCGGCGGCGCTGATCTCGCCGTGGCTAACCTGCTCGGCCAGAATGCTGCGATAAGCGTGATCCTGATTGAGCCGATGGAGCTGTCCCCGTCGCCACAGCCACAGTGGCGAATCTCCCACGCTGAGCCAGTACAAGCCTTCTTCAGTCAGCACCACAGCCAGCAGCGTGCAACCCATTCCACGCAAACCGTTCGGATCGCTCTCCACATCCGCCGCCATCTGCCGATTAACGCACATCAGCGTGTGCTGGAGGCGTTCCGGGATAGTGGCGACCGGGAGCATATCGTAGGATTCGACGAAGCTGCGAACCGCCAGGGCGCTGGCGCGGCCCCCGGCCTGTTCGCCCCCCATGCCATCAGCCAGCACCAGCAGCAGATCACCGGCTTCCAGTTCCGGCGGCAGTTCGAATACCCCATAATCATCCTCCTGCCGGGCGCGGCTGCCTTGCGCCATGCCTTCGTCATAGACCCACGCCGCCATATTGTTCTCCGGGTTATTAGCTGCCGTCGCGCCAGTCAAAATCCATCCCGCACAACGGCGCAAACCGTAGCTGGGTTTGCCCCAGCCGCAAGGTCTCGCCGCCGTTCAGCTCGGTGGATTCGCGCAGCGGCTGACCGTTTAACCAGGCTTCAGCGCCAACCGCCTGCACATAGAAGCGCCGGGAACGGGCGGTATAGATAATAGCCGCATGGATCGTGCCGGGCTGGCCGTTGGCGCTGGTGGGATCGTTGCCAAAATCGAGCCGGATTCGCACTCCCGCGCCGCGCCCGATGTCATTGACCCCATAAGTCAGCGGCAGGACGGCGCCCCGGCCTGGCCCGGCAACGACGGCCAGCCAGCCCACGATGGGATTAGCCAAGGGATCGCGCAGCGCGGCAGGCGTCTCTTGAGCGGCGGGACTTGCGCCTGGACTGACCGCTGGAGTCGTGGGCAATGGCGGCAACGGCCGCGATCTGACGGCCGGATCAGCGCGGGCAATGCGCCGGGTGGTGTCAACCGGCGCGGGGGTTGACTTGATCTCGGCGGGTTGGGATTCCCGGGCTGGAGGCGCAGCAGACGGGTTGGGGGAGCTGTTCCAGGGGTAGAGGATTCAGCCCCTGGCCGGGCGATGCGGCGGGTCGGCCCCTCTTCAGGCGGCGGTGGCGACGGAGGCCCTTTTCTGAAACCACGGTAGAGCGGCATGGCGCGTTTTCCTTATGTTTGATCCAGATGATGTGAAGAACTTAGCTGTCTCCAAACCGGAAATGCAGCCGTACTTCCCCCAACTCCACCACGTCGCCGTTTTTCAGGATTTGACCATGAATGCGCTGCCCATTGACCCAGGTCCCATTGGTGGAATCCAGATCGCAAATCTGGAAAGTGCCATCAGGCAGGTGGTAAATCTCGGCGTGGTGTCCAGAAACCGAATCGTTGTCGAAGCAAAGATCGTTATTTGACGCCCGCCCCAGTCGGCACAACGGCGAGCGTAACCGCAGGTCGCCTCTGCCTGGCGCGTCAGTACGGATAAACCGGGCAGATACCAGCGTGGTTTGCGTCTGGCTGGAGCGCTGACGCGAAAAAGGCCAAAACGTAAATTTCATTTTTGATTGAATCCCGATGAGGCAGGCGAATCCCAAGGGTTATTTTGCGGCGCTGTCGGCTTTGGCCGAGCGGGCGTTGCAGGTTTCACGATGATCGGTTGAGGTTGGATCTGGGCTGTTCGCGGCGAGCTTTTTGCCGACTGGCCTTGGACCGCCGGTCTTCCACCGCTTTCCGCGCTGACGGTTTTTTGTCATTGTCGGCGGGCCTGGCTTTGACAGGATCAGTCGCAGCATCAACCGGGGGCTTGGCAACGCTGGGCGCAATTGCAGGTAATGGAGCGCCAGCGGGTTCGACCAGCGGCGGCGAAACATCTTCCGTGGCGGCATTTGGAGGATCTGGAGGATCTGCTGGGGCTGGCCTGACTTCGTCAGCACTGGTTGCAGGCGGTGGAGTTTCTGCATCTACCGGCGCTGATAATGGCGGTTCGGGTTTGGATTCGACCGGGGCAGCGACCGGGGCTGATGGTTTGGCGGTTTCTCCCTGCGGTGGAGCGGCGTCTGCGCCTGAATCCGGTAAAGGCTTTACTTCTGTCGGTGGCGCGACATCAGCAACCGGGGCCGCAGGCTGAACAATCTCAGCGGGCGCGACCTTATCCACTACCGCAGGCGGGGGCGCAATGACTACGGGGGCGGATGGCGATGGTTTGCTGTCGGTCACCGGCGTAGACG
This sequence comes from Synechococcaceae cyanobacterium SM1_2_3, assembly GCA_012031845.1. GTDB lineage: Bacteria > Pseudomonadota > Gammaproteobacteria > Competibacterales > Competibacteraceae > Contendibacter. Next base: position 2,824 of record JAAUTD010000024.1, on the reverse strand, counting down.
GCCAAAGCCATAACGCAATGGCCACGATGGCCGCGACCGCCGTCGCGCCGCCTGCGGCAATGATCAAGATGGATTGACGACGCGGCGGACTACTGACAACCGCTGGCGTGTGCAAGACCTCCCGGCGTTGCCCTATAGTGCGGCGCGACTCGGTGGGTCTTTGGGTCACGGAGGCGCGATCATGGCCTGCGCCTTCTATAGCTGTGCGCAATATCGCCATATCCTGAACCGGCTTACTGCTGACCTTGGGCAATGGCATCATGATCACGGTCTCGTCGCTGTCCTGCTCCTGCGAGCCGCCCAGCAAAGCCTCCATCTCGCCCACACTGCGCAATCGCTGTTCCGGCCATACCGCCAGCGCCCGATCAATAGCCCGCAGCAGATTGGTGCTATAGCGCCCGCCACCCGCTTCCTCAGCCGGTTGCAGCGTGTCTTCCATCAGCCGATCAGCCGCTTCGATGGGAATTTGTCCGGTGACGCAGCGGTATAACACTGCGCCGAGCGCATAAATATCAGTCCAGGGGCCATAACGGTCGTTGCGAGTGGTGTACTGTTCCGGCGGCGAGTAACCCGGCGTAACCATGCTGGTCACACTCTGGCTGTGGCGGCTGATAGCCGCCCGCGCCGCGCCGAAGTCAATCAGCATGACCCGGTGATCCCTGTTCCGCACATAGAGATTGGACGGTTTGATGTCGCGGTGCAGATAGCCTTGATCATGCACCGCCTGCAACGCGGGCAGCACATCTTCCAGCAGGCCGCGAATCTGTTCCTCGATCAGGGTTTCGCCATCGCGGATGATTACGCTGAGCGGATCGCCTTCTTCGTAGTCCATCACAATGTAAGCGGTGCCGTGCGCCTGAAAATAGCGCTTGATCCGCACCACATTGGGATGCTGAACCTGGGCCAGCACTCGCGCCTCATCCAGAAAACGCTCGAGGCCCCATTCATAGTCTGATGATTGACCTTGGACTGCGCTGGATTGACCTTGCGTATTGGCGTAAACCGTCACTCCATCGGATCGCGGAACGACCACTCGATAGGGAAATACTCCTTGATAGCCACCCAGGTTTCCAGATGGGTATCGAAGGCTTTATAGGTCACGCCAAAGCCGCCGGCCCCCAGGACTGTTTCAAGGCGATATTCGCCCAGCAGATGGCCGTCGGGCAGGGCATTGCTCCGGCGGGCGCTGCGCTTGGCGGATGTCGTTGATTCGGGAACAGTAGTCATGGCAGCAAACCAGAGTGGCGTGGAATGAACCGCTAGAAATCCGCACAATGGGGAATGTGCGGGAACCGGATCACGTCCCGGTCATGGCTCCTGTCAGCTCCATAGCGAACAGTGGGTTGAAACCGACCCAGATCACATTGACGACTACTATTATACGTTGTCTTGCTAACGCTACGTTCATCAACCTGTTCCGCCGCCACAGACAAACCGGTACTGGAATCCCAGCGACGGCGCATACCCTCCCGCATATTAGCCAACGGAATCGGGTCGTCCAGCAGAGCAGCCATCGCGACGACAGCGTATGCGGACATCAAGTCATCTGCTCCTGATGATGAACCGGCATTGAAATCGGCGCCATGCGGTTAAAGCTGTTCATGATATTTCTGGAAATGCTGCGCCTTGGCCTGCCCCATCCAGTCTTCCCGATGAATGCGTCCAGCAAACTTGATCACGGCTTCAATCCGCTCAATATGGGCGTTATCCAGGGTCGCCAAATCCCGGAAACTGAGAACGCCACAGGCATTCAGTTTCTTTTCCATAGCCGGGCCGATGCCACTAATCAGCTTCAGGTCGTCGGATGACGCCACGCCCGGAGTCGCTACCGGCATGGGCGCAGTTTCGACCGCCAGGGTAATGGGTTCTGGCAATGGCTCCGGCAATGATTCGGGGTGCGAATCGGGCGCAGTTTCTACGGACGCGCCCACCGGTTCAGCAATCACCGGTTCGGCAATAACGGGCGGCGGCTCCAGATTGGCCTGTAGTTCCGCCCCTGGCGCGAATTGGGTCGCCGCTGCCAGGCTGGCGTCAGTCGTCATGGTTTCAGCGGTTGGCGCCGGCGGCATGTCAAACCCCTCCGATTGCATGAACCCGCCTCGGCGCAGCACGGCGAAATAGTCATCCCACCACTGATTCTGGGTCTGAATCCAGCGATGCAACACCTCTTCCATTTGTTGTACCCAGGCCGCCATCATTTCCGGAGTTCCCTTTTCCCGCGCCACCCGCTGCACCCACTCTTCAACCCAGGCCGCTTCTTTCTCCAGGGTGCGTTTGACGGCGGCTTCCCAGCTTGCCAGATTCTTCAGGTAGGTTTCCCGCCAAGCCTCAACGCCAGACGGCGGCTGAAACGGCACAGCGGCGCACAGGCTCTCCCATAAGCGTTTCTGCGCATCGGTCCAGCTCTTGAGAATTTCTTCATGAATCCACGGTTTCACAGTGATGACCCTCCACGGCATTGCAAACAGGTTTTGTTTATGATTTTTAGTGTCGTCCTTCGCATCGCCCATGACAAGCCAAGGCGCTGGCTGAGTGGCGCTACAGACCAAACCGGAATCCCGCAATCCTGTCGACGGGCGCACAGGGCGAGCGGATGGAACGAAAGTCCTGATGGTATTTGCAGTAGCATCTGCGTCTTGCCGCGCCACAGGTCATAATCTGGATCGGACGTAGGATAACCAGAGCGATTTTACCCATCCAGGACTTTCGCTTCAGGTTCAAAAACCGTTCGGGGTGAGCCTGTCGAACCCCGTTTTTTACCGATGAATGCCCTTCGACAGGCTCAGGGCGAACGGATGGAGCCTTCGACAGGCTCAGGGCGAAC
>JAAUTD010000240.1 GCA_012031845.1 Synechococcaceae cyanobacterium SM1_2_3 | reverse complement strand
CCCACTGCGACGGCATCCGTTGAAGCAGCTCCGCATTCACCCGCCAGCCCGGCCAGCGCGCCCGCTGTTGCTACCGCGCCTATTCCTGCGGTAAGGCCATCGGCCGAAGCTGCGACCATCAAGCCGGATGACGCCCCCAGTGACGGTTTGCGTGATGCCGCATGGCTGAAGACCCGCGACCCGAAAAATTACACAGTGCAGCTCTACAGCGGTAAGGATTTGAACAAGCTGAAGGAAATCGCCGCCGCGACCACATCAAACGCCCCGCAGGCGTATTTCACGACTGGAAGCCGTAATAGCCCCTGGTATTCGCTGGTGGTGGGCGACTACCCGGATTCAGCCGCCGCCCGCGCAGCCGCCGCCGCCATTGCCGCGCAGTCGGTGCAACTCAAGCCTTGGGTCCGTCGTATTGACGAGATTCAGGCCAACATGCGCTAGGGCCTTCCGCCATGATCGCGACTGCCGATGCTTCCGCCTTCGTCTACACCGATGCGCAGGGCTTGGCCGGTCTGCGTCGTCAAGCCCAGCAAAAATCGCCGGAGGCGATCCGCGAAACCGCCAAGCAGTTTGAGGCGGTATTTATCCAGATGATGCTGAAAAGCATGCGCGCCGCCAGCGCCAGCGAAGGCGGGATCATGGATAACGATCAAAGCCGCCTGTATCAGGAGATGTTCGATCAGCAGATCGCCTTGACGATGGCGCAGCGCGGTCAGTTAGGCGTCGCTGATCTAATCGTCAAGCAACTGGGCGGCGAAGCCGCCGGGGCGGCAACCCGCCCAACTTCGCCCACCAGCCTGGGCATCCGCTGGCGATGCTGCGGCAGGTGGAAGAACTCCGCGCCAGCGTCGCCATGCCCGCAGCAGCTCCCGCCCAACCGGCTACGGCGGCATCTGCCCGCAACCCCTATCCCGCCAGCGATGCGCCGTTTGAACCGACTTCGCCCGCCGCCTTTGTCCGGCGGATGTGGCCGCACGCCCAGGACGCCGCCCGCCAACTGGGAGTCGCGCCCGAAGTGCTGATCGCCCAGGCCGCCCACGAAACCGGCTGGGGGAAATCGGTGCCGCGTTTCGGCGATGGCCGCACCAGTCATAACCTGTTCGGCATCAAGGCGCATGGCGGCTGGCAAGGCGAGCGCGTAGTCAACTCCACCCTGGAATTCGTCAATGGCGCGGCGGTGCGGCAACGCGACGGTTTCCGCGCATACAACTCGTATGCCGAGAGTTTCAGCGATTATGTGAATTTCTTGCAGGTCAACCCGCGTTATGGCGAAGCGCTGAGCGTGGTCAAGGACGGCGCCGCCTATCTGCGCGCCCTGCAGCGGGCCGGTTACGCCACTGATCCCGCCTACGCCAGGAAGATTCAGGGTTTGATCAACGGCCCGGCGTTTGAAGATGCGCTGGGATCGCTCAAGTCGGTTGGCGCCGGGCCGATAATCAGGAAGAGTTAATTCCAGGACTTTCGCTCCATCCGTTCGCCCTGAGTCTGTCGAAGGGCGTTCACCGGTAAAAAACAGGGTTCGACAGGCTCACCCCGAACGGCTTTTGAACCCGAAGCGAAGTCCTGAATCCATCAGGCCGCCCAGCGGTTTGGACTGAACCAGGAGGCCCGCCAGGGCAAACAGCAATGGTAGACATACTCCGCACCGCCACCAGCGGGCTGATGGCTTTTCGCGCCGCTCTGGCCACCACCGGCCACAACATCGCCAATGTGAATACGGCGTATTACAGCCGCCAGCGGGTGGAACTCAGCGCACCCATGCCGGAAGGACAAGGCTATGGCTATCTGGGCCGGGGCGTGGATATTGATAGCGTGGCCCGCATTTACAATGGCTTTGTCATGCAGCAATTGCGCGGCCATCAATCCGGCGTCAGTCAATATGACACGATGAACACGCTGACCGGGCAGATGAGCGCCTTGCTGGGCGATACCGATGTTGGCCTGACGCCCGATCTGGAGGCGTTTTTCGGCTCCTTGCAGGATTTGGCGAATTCGCCCACGTCTATTACCGCCCGGCAGGTTTTTCTCGATGAAGGTCAGACCCTGACCAACCGCATTCAGGATATTGACGCCGCCCTGAGCAGTCTGCGCGAATCGGTGGATGTCGGCATCCGCAATGCGGTGACGGCGATTAACGATCTCAGCGCCGGCCTGGCCAAAATCAATCAGGATATTTCTCTGGCGAGCCAATCGCTCACCAACGCGCCGAATGACCTGCTGGATCAGCGTGACAAGATATTGGTCGATCTCGCCGATCTGGTTGGGATTCAGGTGGTGGCTCAGGATGGCGACGGCGTGAGCGTGTTCATGAGCAATGGACTACCGCTGGTGGTGGGCAACAACGCCTTGAAGCTGGAAGCCGTGCAATCCGGCTTTGATCCGCAGGAAATTACGGTGCGGCTGGAAGGCCAGGCCGAAGGCTCCGATCTGGAGGCTTCCCTCACCACGGGTCAACTGGGCGGCTATTTCGAGTTCCGCCGCACCATCCTGAATCCGGCCCAAGATGCGCTAGGGTTATTGGCTATCGGGGTGGCGAAAACCTTCAATGAGCAGCATAAAAAAGGCATGGACTTAAACGGCGATTTGGGAGGCAACCTATTTACGGTCGGCTCGCCCAAGGTGTTGCCTTTCACTGCTAACAGCAACGCCACTTTTACCGCTGCGGTGACTACTGACTCCATTACTCCTATCACCGATGCCAAAGCGGCGGCGGGCGCAACTCGATTGATGCGCTCTGATTATGACATTAGCTATGACGGCGCGAATTACACCGCCATACGCATTGCTGACCAGAAAACTATTCTCACCAGCGGCGATCTGGCGGCGCTCAACACCGAATTAAATAAGGATGGGTTAAATCTGACTTTGACCAGTGGCACGCCCGCTGCCGGAGATCGGTTTCTACTGCGACCCACCCGCCAAGCCTCAGCGGGTTTTGATCTGGCGATCACCGATCCGCGCAAAGTCGCGGCGGCTTCGCCGATTACCACCAGCGCCACCGCCACTAATCTGGGGTCGGCCAGCATTTCGGCGGGCACGGTTCTCGATGCCACCAACCTCAATTTGCAAAACACCGTCGCGATTCAATTCACCAGCGCCACTACTTTTGATGTGCTTGATGTCACTGCGGCAACTACATTGGTGACTGGAGCTGTCTACGACAGCACTGTTGGCGCGACCGTATCCCAAAATGGTTGGTCAATCACCTTGAGTGGCGAGCCGCAAACCAATGACGCCTTTACGGTCAAAAACAACATCGGCGGCATTGGTGACAACCGTAATGCTTTGGAATTGGTAAAGCTGCAAACCAAACAACAACTCATGGGCGGCAACGACTACCGGGGCGTTTATGCGCAAATGATCGCCGAAGTTGGCGCTCAAGGTCGCCGGGTTGAAAACACGCTGCAATCGCAGGAAGCCCTGCTTTCTCAATCGGAATTATCGCGGGAGTCGGTTTCCGGGGTCAGCCTGGACGAAGAAGCCGCTGATTTATTGCGCTTTCAGCAATCCTACCAAGCGGCGGCTCAGGTTATTCAAACCGCCAACTCACTATTTGACAGCCTGCTGGATGCGGTTGGGAGCTAATCATGCGCATTTCTACTCATGAGACTTATCGGAGAGGCGTCAAGCCAATTACTGACCACCAATCCAATCTGGCCAAGGTGCAGGAACAGATCAGCAGCGGCCGCAAGATTCTGAAACCAGCGGATGATCCGACGAATAGCGCCCGCTTGATGGAACTGCATAAGCAGATTCAGCTTAATGATCAATACGGGCGTAATATCACTATTGCCAATAGCCGCCAGGGCGTTGAAGAAAACGCCCTACAGGAAAGCGGTAACATTCTGCAACGGGCAAGGGAATTGACCATATATGCCAATAATGCGGCGCTGACCGTGGAGAACCGAAAAAGTATTGCCCTGGAAGTAAGTCAACTGCGCCAGCAGCTTCAGGACATTGCCAATACCAAGGATTCTGAAGGCGCCTATTTGTTCGCTGGGTTCAAGGAGCAGAGCCAACCTTTTACCAGCAGTAGCGGTGGCGACGTCATTTACAACGGCGACCAGGGACAACGACTGCTCCAGATTGGTCCGTCACGCCAAGTAGCGGTTGGTGATGCAGGTGATAATGTGTTCATGTTGATCCGCAACGGTAACGGCCAATTCCGCACTGACTTAAATGCCAGCAACACCGGCAACGGCACTATCAACGTTGGCAGCGTTACTGATCCAGTGGCTTTTCAAAGTCAATTTATCGGTCATGAGTACACGGTAGGCTTCACGGTCGTGCCGGATCCGGCGAACCCGTTGAAGACCATTACCACCTTCGACATTCGGGATGAGACCAGCGCCGTTGTCGCCCCGCCGGGAGCGAGTCAACCTTATGTTTCCGGCCAAACTATCGCTTTTCGTGGCGTTGAAGTCGCCGTTGAGGGTGTGCCCGCTAACGGTGATAGCTTTGTAGTCAAACCGGCTGAGAATCAAAGCCTGTTCAAGACGCTGGACAACCTGATTAACGCCTTGGGCATATCCGACAGCAAGGACAACACCAGAGCCGCGCTGACCCAGTCGCTAGATAATGCGCTGACTGATATTGATCAGGGTATGTTGCATTTGAATCAGATGCGCGGGAAAGTTGGTAGCCGGATGAATGCTCTGGATGCGCAAGACGACGTGAATCAAAACTTTAATCTGCAACTTCAGGAACTGGAAATAAAAATCGGCGCGGTGGATTACGCCGAAGCTGCCAGTCGACTGAGTGAGGAGCTGCTGGGATTACAGGCGGCGCAGCAATCGTTCCTAAAGATTCAAGGTCTGTCTCTATTCAGCTATTTGAGCTAGTGACAGGGATTTTTGCTACCGGACGGGCACGGGTCGAGGCCCGCAAAGGCGGCGGCTTGGCGGGCGCGGTCGAACCGGACGGGTCCGCCGTAGAACGACCAAAAGACCGGAATAGTTTTCTGCCCAAGACCGGGAAGGGAGTCGAGCAGGTCACCTTGGGCCTAGAGGTTGGGGGCGTGGTCGATTCGCTGCCAAATCGCGGCCCTAACCTCGGCGATGACGCATTCCAGAAGCGTACGCGATGAGGGCTTTGATGTCGGTGTACGCGGGCCTGGGCCACTTTGGGAGCCGGTTCTGCTCTTGGGTTCGCGTGACCGCCCGCGCCTCGCGACAGGCCACGAGCGTACACCGTTCACGCAGCGCGGGCGGGCGCAGAAGTCGGCGATCAGCCGCGCATTCACGGCGTCCACCTTGATCCGGGCGGGATTAACCACGTTGACCGTGAATCCCGCATCCGTTAGCGCTTCGGGGACAACTTCCCAATAAGTTCCCGTGGCTTCCATGCAAACGGGTACATCCACCGCCAGCCACGCCTGGAAGTCAGCAAAACCGGCGTCGGCGTTGAGCGACAACCTTGCTCTGGATCCGGCCATCAGGCCGCTGCAAAGCCACATCCCGCTTCGCTTTGGCGACCTCAATTCCGAGAGTCCGCGTCATAAAAAAGCTCCTTGCGCCATAGACCAACACGCCTTGAAAGCTTGATCAGTTTTCCAACAAGACTACTGCTGTTTGTAGGCATATTCACATCAACGCTACTGTTTGTAGGTATGCTGACGTTGGCAACCGCTAATGCAAAAAAATAATTTTGAAAGCGTACTTTTTACGGCAAAAGATGCTGTATAGCGTTTTATTGGCTTATTCCGTGTTTCCGCTGATAGCTTATGCTGACGAAAGCGACGGTTTGCAAGTCCTTCAAGATATTTCCTCCTGTAAATTTCCTGTGATGGAACATTGGGTATTATCCGATAAATAATCTTCTGCTGGAGAGTAGTGATGCCAACGATAGAGTTCATTGTTAGAGATGATGAAGG
>JAAUTD010000023.1 GCA_012031845.1 Synechococcaceae cyanobacterium SM1_2_3 | reverse complement strand
AATATCGTCAAACGCCATAGGACCAGAGCATCGTAACCTATGACCGATCAGAACGGTGCGCCGTTCACTTTTTCATGGTGCGCGATTCGAGTATCAATGCCTTCGCCTTGCCGCACAACTTTATCGGGATCAATGCCGGGTTGCTGCTGTTCACGCAACGAGAGGACGAACTGGCCGGCGTTTTAGCTCACGAAATTGCCCACGTTTCGCAGCGGCATATCGTTCGCGCCATTGCCGACATGAAACGGCTGGCGTTGCCGATGGCGGCGGCCATGATCGCTTCGGCGGCGCTGGCGGCCAGCAGCAAACAGGCCGGTCAAGCGGCAATGGTCGGGACGATGGCGGCCAGCGCCCAGCACCAGATCAGCTTTACCCGTGCCAATGAGCAGGAAGCCGACCGCTTTGGCGTGCAACTGCTGGCCAAGGCCGGTTTCGATCCTAAAGGAATGAGTGATTTCTTTACCAAGCTGGAACGGTTGGCCGGCAGCGGAAACAATCAAATCCCCGAAATGCTCCTCACTCATCCGCGCCCGGAAAATCGCGCCGCTGATACCCAGGATCGGATCGAAACGCCGCCGCGCCGCGCCGCAATACCCCGTGACCGCAAGGCTTATGATCTGGCCAAGGCGCGGACGCGAGTGCTGGCGACTGAAGACAACAATGCCCTGATCCGCGATATTGAAACTACTCTCGCCAAGGGCGGCTATGCCAGTGAAAATGCCGAACGCTATGCCTATGCCCTGGCGCTGCGGCAGGCGGGTCGCTACGACGACGCCCAACAGCAAGTGACCCGTTTGCTCAAAAGCGATCCTGATCGGCTGGGGTTCCGCTTGGAAGCTGCGGAACTGGCGCTGGCTCGCGGGGATCGGGCGCACGCCTCGCGGTTGTTCGAGGAGATGCGGCAGTTGTATCCCGATGATTTCACTCTGGCGATGGCCTACGGTCGCGCTCTGGCTTTGCAGGGCGATCCGAAGCTGGCAATGCGGCTGTTGCAGCCGCATTTGCGCCGTCGGCCCAATGACCCGCTGTTATACGCCAGCTATGCCCAGGCAGCGCAGCGGGCCGGTGATAGGGCGGCCAGTTATTCAACGATGGCCGAGTACTACTATCTGAACGGTGAATTGCTGCCCGCTATCGAGCAACTGCAACTCGGACTCCGCCATCCCGGCCTTTCCCCGAATCAGGAAGCGCAGTTGCGCGCCCGGCTCAAACAGTTCAAAGCTGAGGCCGTTGCGCAAGATTTGCCGATTCCCAAGCACGATTTACCTTGATTCCGGTGGAATCCGCTAAACCGGCTATACTGAAATAACAGTACAAAAGTCCTGCTCAATTCACCCAATGACCGCAGTCATGGCCGAACCCACTGATCATTCCAATCCAAGCGGCTTCACCGTTGAAATGCTGCTCAATCATGCCCGCAGCTATTTGGCTTTTGGCGAACAACTGCAACCGCTCAGTGCGCGGTTCCAGGAAACTCTTGCGCACGAGGGCGACTGGAACACGGCGCTGGGTCAGTACTTCGACCAGATTAAGACCGCGCTGGCCCAAGTCACTGACGATCCGGGCAGCCATCCTGAACTGGCTCAACTGTGGACGGCCACACTGGACACCTGGCAAAAGGCGGTCGCTTCATTGCAGCTTCCAGCGCTCATGACGCCGCTGGCCGACCTGAACACCGAAGCCTGGCAGGCGTATCAGCGCATTCAGAGTGAATACCTGGGTCTGTTGCGGCAATCCGCCAAGGAGGCGCTGGATTTGATGGAACAGCGGCTCATTGATCAGGCGGCGACCGGCGCGACTATGGACAGCCTGCGCGATCTCTACAACCTGTGGGTGGAATGCAATGAAACCACCTATGGGCGGATGTTGCGCAGCGCTGAATACGGCGAGTGCAGCGGGCGGATGCTGAACAGCCTGTTAGCCATTTCGAGAAAACCCAATGGTTAATTGCTGCAACAATAAATCCTGCGAGATTGAGGCGCTGCGCAACCGCCAAAGCTTGACGCTGAAGATGGTTCTCGGCATTAACGCGGTCATGTTCATCATTGAACTGACGGCAGGGCTGATGTCGGGTTCTTTATCGCTATTAGCCGATTCGCTGGATATGCTGGGTGATGCGCTGGTTTACAGCTTCAGCATTTACGTCGTCGCTCGCGGCGCATCCATGAAAGCGAGGGCTGCGTTACTGAAGGGCGGCATTATGGCGGCCTTTGGGGTGTTCGTGCTTGGGCAAGCGGTTTACAAGCTGATTTTTCCCCATGTTCCGGGGTTCGAGGCCATTGGCGTCATTGGCTTGCTTGCACTCGGCGCGAATAGCCTGTGCTTGCTCTTGCTGTGGCGGCATCGCGCTGACGACATCAATATGAGTTCGGTTTGGCTCTGTTCGCGCAATGACATTATCGCCAATGTTTCAGTCCTGGTTGCTGCTGGAGGCGTGTGGCTGACCGGCTCAGGCTGGCCTGACATCCTGGTCGGCGTGGCGCTCGCTGCCCTGTTTCTTCAGTCATCGCTGGCGGTCTTGCGCGACGCCATGACCGAACTTCGCGCAGCCCATGCCTGACAATCCATTGCAGCGAACGGGCAACAAAGCTACGCCTTTCGTTGCCCGCTGCATTCACCCGTTGCGTTGTTATCCCGCAGAAGGAGCCAAACCATGATCGGCCTGACGCCGGAACGGATTACCGAAGAGCTACAGCAATTCCACGCCAAACTGTCTCTGGGCGCTAAAACCCTGCGCGATTTGGGTGAGATTGAGGCGGGCGTATCGCCCCGCGATCCAATCTACCAGCAAGACAAGCTGGCTCTCTACCACTATCAGCCTCGCGTAGCCCAACCGCATTCCATACCGGTGCTGATCATTTATGCCCTGGTCAACCGGCCGTACATGATGGATTTGCAGGAAGATCGCTCCATGATCCGGGGACTGCTGGACGCCGGGCTGGATGTTTACCTGATTGACTGGGGCTATCCAGACGCCAATGACCGTCATCTGACCTTGGCCGATTACATTCATCGCTATATCGCCGACTGCGTGGATCATCTGCGGGATCGGCATGGCCTGGAGGCGATTAACCTGCTGGGCGTGTGCCAGGGCGGTGCGCTAAGCCTTTGCTTCGCGGCGCTTTATCCGCAGAAAATCCGCAATCTGATCACGATGGTCACGCCGGTGGATTTTCACACCCCGGACAATCTGCTGACTCATCTGATCCGGCATGTGGACGTGGATTTACTGGTGGATACCTTGGGCAATCTGCCCGGCCAGATGTTGAATTTTGCGTTCGTATCACTGAGTCCGTTCCGCCTGGCCGGTCAGAAATATGTGGATGTGGTGGATATTCTTGACGATGCCCAAGTGCTGAAGAATTTTCTGCGGATGGAAAAATGGATTTACGACAGCCCGGATCAGGCGGGAGAAGCGTTCCGCCAGTTCGCCAAGGATTTCTTTCAGCAGAACAAGCTGATCAAAGGGGAGGTGATGATCGGCGATCAGCGGGTGGACTTGCACAACGTCACCATGCCGATTCTGAACGTCTACGCCAGCCAGGATCATCTGGTGCCGCCAGCGGCCTCAAAAGCGCTGGCTGAGGTTTGCGGCAGTTCGGACTACTCGGAATTGTCGTTTAGAGGCGGCCATATCGGTCTTTATGTCAGCGCCCGCTCGCAGCGGGAAGTGCCACCGTCCGTTGCGGCCTGGCTGCTGGAGCATTGAGCGACGGAATGGCCCATTCAGAAGCTTGGGAATGGCGGGTCGGGTCACGCTGGACGCCGAAAATCCTGAATTAGCTATCCTTGTTTTTCGCGCTTTTGCGTTCTTTCACCGGCGATTCAGGCTCAGCATGAGGGGCCGTTGGAGCGTCCGGCTGGACGATGGCTGGCGACAACGGATCGGCTTCGTCAGGCATCGGGGCATAGGGTGACTTTTGCAACCGTTCATTGACGCTCTTCCACAGCGTCAGGTTGTGTTCCACCAGTTCGGTAATCATCGTCAGCGGATTGGCGCCGATCAAGGTGCGCATCTGTTCTCTAAATAAATGTTGCTGATCCACAAACGCTTGCAGGCTTTTTCCAGATAATTGCCCATCATGCCCTGCAAGGTATCGCCGTAGAAACGGATGATGTGCGCCAGGACTTCCGTAGTAAAAATCGGCGTACCCTGTTCTTCCTGCTCGCTGATAATTTGCAACAGAATCCCGCGAGTAATATCAGTGTTGGTGCGGGCGTCAATGACATGGAAATCAGTGCGCTCCAGAACCAGTTGCTTGACATCTTCAAGAGTGATGTAACTGCTCACCGCTGTATCATACAGTCGGCGATTGGGGTATTTCTTAATGATGCGCGGTTGGGTCATGGCGGGCAGATAAATAAAACAGGCAAAAAACAAAAAGGCGGCGTCGCCCCAAAAAGGAATCAACGCCGCGCGATTCAATGACCTAGTGGAAGTAAATACCACCGTTAACGGTGATATCTTCACCCGTGATAAAGCCAGCATCATCCGCAGACAGGAATACCACCGTGCGAGCGATTTCAGAAGGCTCACCCAAGCGACCGGCGGGAATGGTGGCGACAATCTTTTGCAGCACGTCCTCGCGGATAGCGCGCACCATCTCGGTGCCGATATAACCCGGCGAGATTGAATTGACCGTCACACCCTTCTTGATGCACTCCTGCGCCAGGGCCTTATTAAAGCCGTAAATGGCGGACTTGGTGGCGGAATAGTTGGTCTGGCCGGCCTGACCGCGCAGACCATTCACCGAGGAGATATTGACGATGCGACCCCAACCCCGTGAGACCATGCCCTCATAAACCTGTTTGGTCATGTTGAAGACGCTGTAAAGATTGGTCTTGATGACCTGATCCCACTGTTCCGGCGACATTTTGTGGAACATGGAGTCGCGGGTGATGCCGGCGTTATTGACCAGAATTTCAACCGGGCCAACTTCCGCTTCAATCTTTTTGCAGACTTCAGCGCAGGAATCAAAATCAGTTACGTCCGCCAGATAAACCGGGATATCGAAACCTTCCGCTTTGCGTTCGGCTTGCCATTTCTCAACGGCTTCTGGCTTGAGGCCGTTGTAATCCACGGCGACGGCGCGACGGCCGCCTTCGATCAGAGCCTTACACATCGCGGTGCCGAGACCGCCGATACCACCAGTGACGACTGCAACTTTGGACATGCTATGTCCCTCCTCGGGCTGTTGTGGGGTGAAATAATTGTCAAGTGCTGGATAGTTGGGTTGACTGCGTTGGGTCTGGCGTAATGATCCTGATACGGGGTGGCGTTGTTTCTGGAAAAGTAACCCCTGCATATTGCCAAGAATCAGAGGTGGAGAACCAGAGATGTTGCTGTTGCAAGAGCTATGGCGTAGCCAAAACCGCGATAACCCCTAGTCAATTAAGCATCGCATATTGCAGGCTGTCATAATTCTTGTCAACCGGTTCTGGCCGGACTGCTCAACAGGCTATCGGTTGCTGTAGGAACGAGTTTTAGCCCGGCGACGGTCGCGGCCTGAAGACCGACCGCCCCTGTCTTTACTCCCTTGACTGCAACAAGGTTCCACGTCCCCGCGCCTGATGCACCGCCGCCAGAAACAGGCTAATGCCCAAGCCGAGATAAATCACATTCAGCAGCAAGGCGTAAAGCAGATGATCCAGCCGCACCGCCTGTTCTATCAAGATTGCCCGCATCCCTTCAAACACATGGCTGGCCGGTAATATCCAGGACACCGGTTGTAGCCAGTCCGGCAAGGTGGAGATCGGATAATAAATCCCGCACAAAGGCGCCAGTGCAAAGATGGCGGCCCAGGCGATGCTTTCCGCGCCCATGCCATAGCGCAAGACCAGCGCTGCCACCATTAAGCCAATCGCCCAGCCCATCACCAGGAGATTGAGAAAGAAGCCCGCCAGAGACGGCCCTAATATAAACAGGTTGAAATCATAAAATGGCATCGCTAACGCCACCGCGAAGCCGACGCCAATCAGGGTTCGGGCCAGACTGACCAGCATCAGCGAAAGAATTAGCTCGATAGGCTGCAATGGGCTGATAAACAGTTGCCCCAGATTGCGCGAGTATAACTCCTCAAAAAACACCACCGACAGACCCAATTGGCTACGAAACAGCACGTCCCACAGCAGGACTCCGGCTAATAGCAAGCCGCCGGCCTGATTCAGCACATCGCTATGACCGGCCAGATATTGGGTAATAAAACCCCAGAGAATCATTTGCACCGTCGGCCAATAAGCCAGCTCCACCACCCGAATCCAGGAACCGCGCAGCAGATAAAGATAGCGCAAGGCCAATGCGCTAATCCGTTGCAAGGAAATAGGACTCACGCCACCACCTCGCCACTCTGAATGCCACGAGCAATATCCAGAAACACTTCTTCCATGTCTTTACGTCCGTATTGGTGAATCAATTCTCGCGGAGTCCCGGTCGCTACAATATGACCGGCCCGCAGCATGATGACCTGATCGCAAAGCCGTTCGACTTCGCTCATGTTGTGGGAAGCCAGCAGCAGGGTGGCGCCGCTTTCGCGCTGGTAATCGGTCAGGGTGCGGCGCATCCGGTCGGCGGTGTCGGGATCGAGCGAAGCCGTGGGTTCATCCAGCAGCAGGATTTCCGGTTCGTTCAACAACGATTTAGCGAGGGCGACCCGGGTTTTCTGACCGGCTGACAATGTGCCGTAGGGCCGCTTGAAATAGTCGGTAATTTCCAAATCCCGCCCCAGCACCGCCAGCCGCTCCCGAATTTGACGCACCCCGTACAGCCGGGCGTAGACCGTCAGGTTTTCCGCCACCGTCAATCGTTGCGGCAGATCCATATAAGGCGAGGAGAAATTGATCCGGGGCAACACCCGCTGCCGACAACGGGGCATTTCTTCGCCGAGCATGTGAATCTGGCCGCTGGTCGGCAGCAACAGCCCCAGCAGCATCGCAATGGTCGTGGTTTTGCCCGCGCCATTGCCGCCCAGCAAGGCGCAGGTCGCGCCTTTGGCAACGGCGAAGCTGATGCCGTCCACCGCCCGCACCGGCCCGTAGTGCTTGCGCAGGTCTGTAACCTGAATCACTGCCGATTCAATCAAGGAATACGCTCCAGAGGTTCAAGGGCGATGAGCCAGCCATCGCGAATGGTCACGGCGACTGGCGGCAGCGATTGGCGGGCGCAGGGGCCAGACACACAATAACCGTCTTCGATGCGGAACAGTGCGCCATGAATGCCGCACTGAATCACCGTGCCGGTCAGGTCGAGAAACTGATCCGGCTCCCATTCCATCGGCGCGAAGGTATGCGGACAGCGGTTGCGATAGGCGTAAACGCCGGTTTGCGTGCGGATCACCAGGATGTCGGCGTAGCGGGCGTCGGTGGTGTGGGCAAAGCCCTTGCTCTCGCCGACCAGCAAATCGTCCAGCCGACAGAGGATGTGTTCTTCAGTCATGGGTCATCGCGGGTTCAAGGACGCGCAGAATTTTGTCGGCAAATTCCGGTTCGCAGTGGGGGCGGGAGGGGTTGCTGATCCCGCTTCAGAATATCCAGCCATTCCTCGACGATTTGGCAGAGTTCAGCATAGACCTGGGTTTCATCATCGCCATGACAGCACGGCCCGATCAGACCCGGACATTGGCCGATAAAGCATTGATCATCCTCAGACCACTCGACAATTTTTAAATAACGCGCACTGTCTTTCATGATGTCGCCTCAATCAGATCAACAAATCCCCCGCGCCAGCCTCGGCAAATCCCCTGCCAGGCCCATTGCCCGCCGGGCGATTCCGTTCTTGATCGGCCCGGCGGCTTCAGTCAGATTCAGGCCAAGATTGCGCAATAGCCGCACCGGCGGCAGTGCGTTGCCAAACAGCCGCTTGAAGCCGTCCATCACGCCCAGCATCAGCAGATTGTCGCCCTTGCGCCAGCGTTCGTAGCGGCGCAGCGCCTTAAATGCGGCAAAATCCTGATCGGCGGCGAGCGCGTCAGTAATGACTTCGGCCAGCGTCGCCGCGTCCAGCAAGCCCAGATTCACCCCTTGCCCGGCCAGCGGATGCACCACATGCGCAGCGTCGCCGATCAGCGCCAGACCGGGTTTGACGTAGGCGTGGGCATGTTGCAGGCGCAGCGGAAAGGCCGCCCGCAGCCCAACTTCGATGATCGAGCCAAGCCGCCGGTCAAACGCGGTCGCCAGGGCGCGGGCAAACTCGAAATCGCTGAGCGCCAGCAATTCGTCGGCCTGCTCTGGCGTGGTGGCCCAGACAATCGAACAACGTCCGTCATGCAGCGGCAGAAACGCCAGCGGCCCAGTGGGCAAAAAGCGTTGCCAGGCGGTGGCCTGATGCGATTCGGCGCTGCGCACATTGCAGACAATCGCGCTTTGGTCGTAATTCCAGCCGCCGGTTTCAATCCCGGCCAGTTGCCGAACCTTCGATTGCGCCCCGTCCGCGCCAACCAGCAGTCGTGTGGTCAATTCACGACCCTCGTTAAGCCGCACGGTCCAAATGCCGTCATCCGAGCGTTGCGCAGTATCCAGCGCCGCCGGACAAAGCAAATCCACCGTCGGCAACTGCCGCAGCCGTTCCAGCAGGGCGAACTGAATCACCCGGTTTTCAATGATCCAGCCCAACAGCGGTTCGCCAATGGCGGCGCTGTCGAAATGAATCTGGCCGAAGCCGTCGGCGTCCCAGACCCGCATGTCGCGGAACGGGCTGACCCGCCAGGCGGTCATCTCCTCCCAGGCGCCAATCGCTGCAAAAATCCGTTGCGAGGCGCGGCTAATCGCCGACACCCGTGAGTCGAGTTCATCGCCGGGGCGGATGCGATCCAGCGGCAACCCTTCCAGCACCGCGATCCGCAGCTCGCTTTCAGCCAGCGCACAGGCCAGCGCCGAGCCGACCATGCCGCCGCCCGCAATGATGAGGTCATAATCCGTGCTGTTCGTGTTCATTAGGGCCTCGATTCACGCGAATGAAATTGAACATGGATGCACAGAATGAACAGGATGAAAACCTTAGTAAAACCCGCTTTTACCTTTGGGTTTATCCTGATCATCCTGTGTATCCATGTAGAAACAAAAAGCACTCCTGGATTCACCCCGCCAGCGCCAAACCCCGCGCCAGTTTGGGCAAGCGGCCGTCCAGCCCCATCGTCTGCCGGGCAAACTGCTGTTTCAGCGGCGGACAGAGATCAAAAGCCAGCAAGCCCAGATTGCGGGCGGCGCGCACCGGCAATAACGGGTTGGCGAACAGCCGGTTCAGCAGGTCGGTAAACGCTATCGTCTGACGCTGATCCCAGCGCCGCCAGTCGGCATAGCGATTCAGCACGGATAAAGCGCCAATATCCTGATCAGCCTGCTGCGCGTCGGCGATGACTTCCGCCAGCGCCGCCACGTCGCGGATGCCCAGATTAAAACCTTGCCCGGCGATAGGATGCAGGGTATGCGCGGCATTGCCGATGATCGCGATGCGGGCGCGAGCCGGTTCAGCGGCTTTCAGCAGGAACAGCGGATACGACTGCCGCCGCCCGACCCGCAACAACCGTCCCAGCCGGTCGCCAAAAGCGTTGGTGCAGCAGCGCGAGAAAACCGGCGTCGCCCAGCGCCATGACCATCGGCAAATCGGGATCGTTCACGGTGCAAACCACCGCGCAACGCTGATCGCTCATTGGCAGCAGCGCAATCGGGCCATCGCTGGTGAATCGCTCGTAAGCGACATGCTCATGCGGCAAAGTCGGCGTGACATTGGCGATCACCGCATGTTGCCCATAGTCCCAGCGCACGGCGGCAATACCCAGTTGCTCGCGGACGGGCGAATTCGCGCCGTCAGCCGCCACCAGCAGTCTGGCGCACAGTTCGACACTGCGCTTTTCACCCATGCGCACGACGGCGCGGACCAATTCCGGTTCAACCGTCATCTGTTCCAGCCGGGCTGGACACAGCAGATCAACCCCGGTCAATGTCGGCAATTTCGCCAGCAGCGCCGCGCCGATCAAACGCGCTTCGGCCACATAGCCCAGCGCGTCCACCCCGTGATCGCGGCTATCGAGATGAGCAAAACCGATCCCGCCCCGCTCGGAAATGTGAATGCGCCGGATTGGGGTCGCGGTGGATTCCAGCGCCTCCCACAATCCCAGCGTCTGGAAAATGCGCCGGGAGCCTTGCGCCAGGGCAATGCTGCGGTCGTCGTAACCGGGATGATCGCTGACATTAAGCGGCGCGGCCTCGACCAGGCCAATCCTTAAATTCTGACCGGCCAGCGCACACGCCAGGCTGGCGCCGACCATGCCGCCGCCGATAATCAGCACATCGTAATCGGTTTGAATCGCGGTTTGCGTCATGGCCCCTCCCGCATTAGCGCCTCAATCTCGGCAATGTCCTTGGGCGCGGCGGCGGTCAACACTTCATTGCCGTCATCCGTCACCAGCACGTCGTCCTCAATGCGAATGCCGATGCGCTGCCAACGCTCATCCACTTCGGTTTCGAGTTGAATGCCCAGTCGCGCCCAGCTTTCATCCAGAATTTTCCCGCCCGCCGGAATATACAGACCCGGTTCAACCGTGGTCACCATGCCGGGTTCAAAAACCCGCCACTCCTCGCCAGATTTGTAATCGCCCACATCGTGAACGTCCATGCCGAGCCAATGGCCGGTGCGGTGCATGTAAAGCTGCTTGTGCTGTTCCGCCTTGATCAGGTCGTCCACGTTGCCATGCAGCAGGCCGAGTTCGACCAGACCCTCGGTCAGCACCCGCACTGCTGCATCATGCGGTTCGTTGAAATGGCAGCCAGGCCGCACCTTGGCAATCGCGGCTGTTTGCGCATTCAGCACCAGTTGATAAATGATCCGCTGTTCGGCGGAAAAGCGGCCATTGACCGGGAAGCTGCGGGTAATGTCGGACGCATAACCATCAACTTCGGCCCCGGCGTCAATCAGCACGATGTCGCCATCCTGCAACGGCGCATTGTTTTCGGTGTAATGCAGGATGCAACTGTTGTCGCCGCCGCCGACGATGGACGGATAAGCCCAGCCGGCGCCGTTGCTGAGAAAGGTATGGAAAATTTCCGCTTCAAGCTGATATTCCAGCATTCCCGGCTGACAGAACTGCATCGCCCGCCGGTGGGCGGTGGTCGCGATGCGGGCCGATTCGCGCATCACCGCCACTTCTTCCGGCTCCTTGCGCAACGCATCGGGTGCAGCAGATGTTCCAGCGCGATGAATTGGGTCGGGGCATGAACCCCGCTGCGGGCTTTGCCGCGCACCTGATGCAGCCATTTCATCACCTGCTGATCGAAATCCGCGTTATCGCCGATGCTGTAAAACACCCTCTCGCGGTTTTCCAGCAGAGGCGGCAACAGCTTGTCAATGTCGGCAATCGGATGCGCATTGTCCACGCCGTAGCGATCTTTGGCGCCCTGCGGCCCGGCGCGGCGACCATGCCAGATTTCCATCAGCGGATCGCGCTGGCGACAGAACAGCAGAAATTCCTGCTCGCCGCCGGGACAGTACGGCAACCGCTTCCGGCTCCGGGAATCCGGTCAGGTAGTAAAAATCACTGTTCTGGCGATAGGGATAATGCACGTCGCGGTTGCGCGGCGCGGACGGTGCGGCGGGCAGCAAGGCGATGGAGTCAGGCCCCATCTGATCCATCAGCGCACGGCGGCGACGGGCGAAAACAGCGGCGGGTATGGCGCGGGCAAGCATCAGCTGTGGTTCCGGGATCAATGCAAACGGGCGGGATTAGGCGCTGCGGAATGGCGCAAATCCAGATGAATCAGCAGCAAACCCACCCGCAGATATTCGACGACTTCCGCATAAGCGGTTTCATCCGCTTCGCCGCTATCGTCGGTATCAAAACCAACTTGGGCAATTTCAGTGGCGTCGCGCAGAAATTCCCGGCTTTCTTCGGACAATGCGCCGTACTGTTCCGCCCGGCCCAGCCCTAGGCCATACAGCAAACCCTGACACCAGGCGCCGAGGGCATCGGCCGCTGACTGAGCGGCGCTTCATCATCGGGCAGCAGCGGCGTCGCTGATCCGTCGGAATCGTTCATCTGGGCTGCGCCATATTCGAGCAGCTTTGCCAGCGTTTCCCGAACGGGCGGGGAAAATTCAGCATCTTCAATCAGCACTTCATGGGCATGGCGCAACCACTGATCGCCGGTTATTTCCGGGTCGGTGCATAACAGGCCACATAATAAGCCATGCAGTTCAGCGGGATTCAGCGGGTTGAGCAGGCCGGTCAAGCGTTCAAACAGCGGCAAGTGGGTGGTGGACATGGGCGGAACTCCAGCGCCAAGGGCGGCGCAAGCATCAATCATCCTAACATTTGGCGGTAAGACTCCAAAATCACCGTTAAAATTGACCGATTCGGAAGAGCCGCTCTATAGTATTTATATGGAAAACGACAACATTGATCCAAATGAAATCCCGGTCGAAGCCGAGGCTTTAGACCTAATGCCGGATACAGCGGTCGCTGGCCTGATGATTCTCTCGGA
The DNA here is from genome assembly GCA_012031845.1 of Synechococcaceae cyanobacterium SM1_2_3. Lineage (GTDB taxonomy): Bacteria > Pseudomonadota > Gammaproteobacteria > Competibacterales > Competibacteraceae > Contendibacter. The sequence goes on along the minus strand of JAAUTD010000023.1, from coordinate 10,564 downwards.
ACGAGTGGAGCGATTGGCGCTACTGTGCGAGCGGCTGGCCCAGGAAAATCGAATCTTGCGCGACCAACAAGCTGCGCTTGAGGCTGAGCGCGATGGTTTGCGTGAGAAGAACGAACAATCGCGATTGCGGATTGACGCTATGATCGTGCGGTTGAAAGGATTGGGACAAGGCTGATGAACCAGCAAACAGTTAGTATGGCGGTGCAGTTGGCGGGTTGCGAATACCGGTTTGCCTGTCTGCCCGCCGAGCGTGAGGATTTATTGGAGGCAGCCCGCCACCTTGACCTCAAGATGCAGGAAATCCGCAGTCGTGGCGGCAATACCTTGAATCCACAAGCGGTTGCGGTGATGGCGGCGTTGAATCTCAGCCACGATCTGCTGCGACAGCAACGCGATTCATCCTTGGCCGAGACGCTCATCAAGAACCAGGTACAGGATTTATTGCAAATAGTTGACGCTGCGTTGAATCAGGCGGAGTCAACGGGGGTATAATTCGGGTAACTCCATGATTTCAATTCGGGCGTTCTCTGTAGTGTTCGAGTAGTGGGCTGGGTAACCCCTTGATCCTAGTTAATCTTACCCGGGGTGGACGGTTGTCGGCGTAAGTGTGCAGGTCCGGGCCTTGTTGGCTTATCCAGGACAACAAGGATTGAAATCAATCGGAAAGCCTGATACGCCGAACTGTCTCCCCACTTGAGCCTCACGGTTCAAGGGTAACGGCCCGAGACGGCACCGACGGAGGACGCCCCCTCTCTTGCAAGGCGACGTTTTCAGCGTCGCCTTTATTTTTCCTGCTTTGACCATGACGGACGATCCGCGTGAATTTCGCCAGAGGTTGCGGGCTGTGCGCTGCGCCTGTCTGCCGCCGAACGCGAGCAGGCTGCATCGGCGGTGGCTCGCCAACTCAACAATTGGCCGGTGTTCGCTGCGGCCCGTCGGATCGCTGGTTACTGGCCGTGCAATGGCGAACTCGACCCGTTGCCGCTATTGGAACGCGCCTGGGCTGCCGATCAGCAGGTTTTTCTGCCAGTGTTGAGCGATAACCCGCCGCAATCGCTCCGCTTTGCAGCCTACCGTCTGAGGCGCCGCTCGCGCCGCAATCGCTTTAATATCCCCGAACCGGACATCGCGCCAAGCGAATGGCTGGAGCCATCGGCGCTGGATTTAGTATTAACGCCGCTGGTGGCGTTTGATCTCAGCGGCAACCGCTTGGGTATGGGTGGCGGCTTTTACGACCGCAGCTTTGCATTTCGCCGCGATTACAGCCTTAACCAGCAGCCTTATCTATTGGGCCTGGCTTATCAGTTTCAACAAGTGCCCGTATTGCAGCGGCAACCGTGGGATGTGCCCCTGGATGCAGTGGTGACTGAGGCAGCGCTGTGGGTGTTTTCGGAAATCAACCCAGTGGGAAAGCGATGAACTATTGGCTATTAAAATCGGAACCGTCGGTGTTTGGCATCGCCGATCTGGAAGCCGCGCCGAATCAAATCACGCCGTGGGAAGGGGTTCGCAACTATCAGGCCCGTAACTTTCTGCGGGATGCTTTGCAGTTGGGCGATCAGGCGTTTTTCTATCATTCCAGCGCCACGCCTCCGGCCATTGTCGGGGTCGTCGAAGTGGTGCGCGAAGGCTATCCCGATGAAACCGCGCTTGATCCCGCCAGCCCCTATCACGATCCGGCCAGTACGCCGAGCAATCCGCGTTGGTATCGGGTAGACGTTCGGCTGATCAGGCGGTTGCAACGCGAGATTACTCTCGCTGAATTGAAGCGGCAGCAGGACGCTTTGGGTGATTTCGCCCTGTTGCGCCGGGGCAACCGGCTCTCGGTGTTGCCGGTGAGCGCGGCGCAATGGGCGTTCATTCTGGCGCTGGAAACCGCGCCGTCAGCCTAACTCCGCCCATCCAGAAATAGCCGATAAGCCGGATTATCCGTCTCGTCGCTATGGGGATAGTCCAGGTCACGGATGTACTGCGCGAACTGCGCCCGTTCCGCTTCCGGCACCTGAACCCCGACCAGTACGCGGCCATAATCCGAGCCGTGATTGCGATAGTGAAACAGGCTGATATTCCAGCCATGCGCCATCCCGGTCAGAAACTTCAGCAATGCGCCAGGCCGTTCCGGGAATTGAAAGCGGTAGAGAATTTCATCGCGGATGCCCGGCGCATGCCCGCCGACCATGTAACGAATATGCAGTTTCGCCATTTCGTTATCGCTCATGTCCAGCGCCGGATAGCCCTGCTCGTGCAGCGCCTCGAAAATGCGGCGCTTTTCATCCTCACCCTCGGTCAACTGGATTCCGGCGAACACCTGGGCTTGCCGGGCATCGGCGTAGCGGTAATTGAACTCGGTGATGGCGCGTTTGCCGATCACCTGGCAAAACTTGCGGAAGCTGCCGGGATGCTCTGGGATCGTCACCGCCAGCAACGCCTCGCGCCGTTCGCCCAGTTCAGCCCGTTCCGCAACATGGCGCAGGCGGTCGAAATTGATATTGGCGCCGCAGTTAATCGCGATCAGATTTTTGCCAGCAACGCCGGTGCGGGCGACATACTTTTTCAGTCCCGCGACGCCCAACGCCCCGGCCGGTTCGGCGATAGCGCGGGTATCGTCGAAAATATCCTTGGTGGCCGCGCAAATTTCGTCGGTGGACACCACGATCACTTCGTCCACCAGTTCCCGCGCCAGTCGGAACGTCTCCTCGCCGACCTGCCGCACCGCCACGCCGTCAGCAAAAATGCCGACCTGATCCAGAATCACCCGCTGATCCTGTTTGAGCGCCTCATACATCGAAGCGGCATCATCCGGCTCCACCCCAATAATTTTGATGTCCGGGCGCAGAAACTTGACATAGATCGCGATCCCGGCAATCAGACCACCGCCTCCGACCGCGATGAAAATTGCCTCGATGGGATCGGGATGCTGGCGCAACATTTCCATGCCAATGGTGCCATTGCCGGCGATCACGTCGGGATCGTCGTAGGGATGAATGAAGGTCATCCCTTTTTCGGCTTCCAGTTGCCGGGCATGTTGATACGCCTCATCGTAAGTGTCGCCGAACAGCACGGTTTTAGCGCCGCGATCCCGCACCGCCTGCACCTTGATCCCCGGAGTGGTGCGCGGCATCACGATAGTCGCCTTTGCGCCGAGCCGCTGCGCCGCTAGCGCAACGCCCTGGGCGTGATTGCCCGCCGAAGCGCAAATAATGCCTTTATCCAGGGCTTCACGCGGCAGATTGGCGATCTTGTTGTAGGCCCCGCGCAGCTTGAAGGAAAACACCGGCTGCAAATCTTCGCGCTTGAGCAGCACCCGATTGTTGAGCCGCCGGGTCAGGCGGTTCATTACATCCAGCGGCGATTCGATAGCGACATCGTAAACGCGGGCGGTCAGAATCTTCTTGATGTAGTCGTGCATAATGGTTTTTAACAGACTGAGGAGGAAAACACCGCCATGTCCAGCGATGAGATGAAAAAAACGCGCCGCCGTAGCAGCCTTGGAGTATGTCGAAGAAAATACCGTGATTGGCGTCGGCACCGGCTCGACCGTCAACTATTTTATTGAGGCTCTGGCGCACAGCAAACTGCGGATTGAAGGCGCGGTGTCCAGTTCGGAAGCGACTACTCAGCGATTGAAAGCGCACAAAATCCCGATATTCGACTTAAACGCCGCCGGGCCATTGCCGTTGTATGTGGATGGGGCCGATGAAGTCAACCGCTCTTTGCAATTGGTCAAAGGCGGTGGCGGCGCATTAACCCGCGAGAAGATTATTGCTGCCGCCAGTGAGCAATTTATCTGCATCGCCGATGAAAGCAAACAGGTGGATGTGCTGGGAACCTTTCCCTTGCCGGTCGAAGTGATTCCAATGGCCCGCAGTCATGTTGGGCGAGCTTTGTATAAACGCGGCTGTCAGCCAGTATTGCGCGAGAACTTTATCACTGATAACGGCAATCTAATTTTGGATGTTTATAACTTGCAGATTTTGGAGCCAACCAGGCTGGAAGCTGAATTGAACAATATCGTCGGCATTGTCACCGTGGGACTATTTGCGCTGCGGTCAGCCGATTTACTGCTGTTGGGAGCCAGTCAGGGCATTAAGAAGCTCAAAGCGGATTCCACGCAATGGTGATTCAGCGCCTAATGACCGATTATGGGAGATGATACTATGAACTCTACCCCTTCTTTTGAGGAAATCCGGGAATTATTTCGGGAACTTCATCTGGAATTTAAGGAAACCGACCGCAAGTTTCAGGAAACCGACCGCAAGTTTCAGGAAACCGACCGCAGGTTTCAGGAAACCGACCGCAAATTCCAGGAAACCGACCGGTTTCTCAAGGAGATTGGCAAACAGATCGGCGGACTGGGTAACAAGTTTGGTAGTTTCACTGAAGGACTGGCTCTGCCTTCGATGGAAAAAATCCTGTATCGGCGCTTTGGCGTAGATACGGTGAGTCCTAGCGTCAGGGTTTCCAGGAATGGCAAACATCTCGAAATTGATGTGCTGGCCTATGCCAACGGCTCATTAAATTCAGCTTATGTGGTTGAAGTGAAGAGTCATTTACGCGAAGAAAGCGTTCAGCAACTGCTGGATATTCTGGAACATTTCGCGGAGTGGTTCCCCGAACATAGCGGGAAGAAACTGTATGGCATTCTGGCTGCCGTGCATATTCCAGAATCTTTGCGCCAGCGGGTTTTGGAGCAGGGTCTCTACCTTGCTCAGATTCAGGATGATCTGTTTGAACTGCAAATCCCTGACGATTTCCAGCCTCGACGTTTTGATCATCTTTCGACATAAATAAAAACGGGCGCTGTCGCCAGCGCCCGCCGCCCTTACGCCCCCGAAATCAGGTTTCGGTTTTAGAAATCCACCCGAGTGCCAAAAGAAAATGCACTCAAATCACCCACGTCGTCACTGCTGCGACCGATGTATTCAGCCCACAACCGGGTGCGCTTGCTCAGGTTGTACTGATAACCCAGAATGTAATTATCAATCTCGCTCAAACCTTTGGTACCGGGGTCCAATTGCCCATAAGCTGCACTGATGATGCTGTTGCCAAAGGCATAGGAACCCGCCAAGTAAAAGTTGGTGGCGTCATCACCGCCGACACGAACCCCATTGATTCTGGCTTCAGTGGCCAGGCCGTAGGCATTGAACGTACCCTGTTCATAGATAAAACCGATGCTGAATGGACCCGCGGTATAGCCTAACCCTAATGCCCACTGATCAAGATCGAGATCAGCCGTAGTAGTGGAATTAACAAAGACATCGCTATCGCCATTCAGCGCAATGTAGCTCAACGCCGCAAACAATGGCCCATTGCTGTATTTGACAGCGATATTCCAGATGTCGAGGCCATCAGAGAAACCATCAACATCGTTAATGCGACCGTCCATGACGAGCATCGCTTCGCCGGAGAAGCCGTTGAAATCCGGCGTTGCATAGAAGATGCTGTTATCAAATCGGGTCAGCGCACCCGGGCCGCGCCCACCCTGAGAAAAGGAGCCACCCAGCCACGCATCGCCACCAAAGGTTTTGGCGCTGTTAAAAATATCGGTGATGCCTGCTACATGATAGTAAGGGGTTTCTTGGGTGCCAGCAGTGATGGTGCCGAAATTACCCTTGAGTCCAACAAACTTGGGCCGATTGCTTTCAAAGCCGCTGGTGCCTTCGGTCAGATCAACGCCAAACTCATACTGATAGATAGCGCTGAGTCCGCCACCCAGATCTTCCGAACCCAACACGCCTAAGCGCGAGTCGTTATTGACGACATCCCAGAAACTATCGGTGGCGTTGTCATCATCGATCCAATCCAATGACACCCGAGCAGAACCATATAAGGTTGTGTCAGCCTGCACCGCAACTGGAGCGGAGAGAGCAGCAGCGATAGCTAAAACAGCAATAGACTTTTTCATAGCGTGTATCCCGTAGTTGTGGCGCAAACCAAAAACTTGAAAATTCACTTTCCATTCACAATCTCTTGATAGGAAAGCTGACTTAAATCTATCTTGCTTATATTTATATCTATTTCTAGGCAAAAAAGCAACTCTGTTTTCATAAAAAAACAACTGATTGGTATTAACACAACTAACATTGATTTTGCTGAGACTGAACGCGAAACGGACGCCTCTAGGCGTCCGTTTGCGAATAGGGTTTAACTTCTGGAGCAGCGATTAGAAGTCGTGACGCATACCCAGCGAGAAGATGTCCTGATCACCCTTGATGTTGGTCAAGATGCCATCATTGTCGTCGGAACGACCCAAGTATTCAGCCCACAACCGGGTGCGCTTGCTCAGGTTGTACTGATAACCAATCAGGAGATTCTGGATTTCGCCGTAGTCCCTTTCAACCCGGGTCGCGTCAACTCGATATTTGCCATCTGGCTCCATGTAACTATAAGCAAGACGGACGATACTGTTGCCGAAGGTATAGGAACCGAACAGCATGATGTTGGCGGTATCATCATCATCGGTGGTCGAGGTGAAGCCCTTGACCAAGGTGGAGGTGCTGACCGTATTCAGGTCACCCTGCTCGTAGAGCAGACCCGCAGTGAATGGACCAGCCTGATAACCGCCAATCAGCGCCCACTGACTCAGATCGTCACCACCAAACTGGTTGTCTTCTGAATTCTGCAACTGCATGTAGGTCAGGCCGGCATAGAACGGGCCATTCTTGTAGTTGGCGCCGAGTTGCCACAGATCAATGTCATTGGAGACATTCGGCACACGGGTGCTGGCGCTGCCGTTGAGAATCAGCATCGCCTGCGCGGTGAAACCGCTCAGGTTCGGCGTGGTGTAGAGAATGCTGTTGTCGAGACGAGCGCCCCATTGGCCGCCGAGATAGCCGGTATCAGTAGCGAAGGTCCGGTTGCTGTTGAAAATATCAGCAAAGCCGGTGACGTTGTAGTAAGTAGACCATTGGGTGCCAGCGGTGATGGCGCCCCAACTGTCGCCTTTCAGACCGACCCACTTCGGGCGGTTGCTTTCAAAGCCGCTGGTGCCTTCAGTCAGGTCAACGCCGAATTCATACTGATAAATGGCGCTCAGACCGCCACCCAGATCTTCGCTGCCGCGCACACCCAAACGGGAGGAGTTGTTGCGGACATCCCACACGCTGTCAGCAGCGGCGTCTTCATCAACATAGTCGAGAGAAACGCGGGCGGAACCATACAGTGTGGTATCCGCATAGGCAGCGGAACCAAAACCCACCAGCGCAGCGGCAACAGCCAGCGCAAGAACAGACTTCTTCATGATTGAACTCCTAGGTTTGTGTTGTATGTACACAACAAAAGGGTTTTCACAACTTGTTAGGAAGATTTATACGCATTCTGAAGCAGAAACGCAACTGATATTTTCAAAAAAAACACAAAGTTTTAAATTTGTTTTAATTTTACAACAATTTGTTGCTTTTCAAGCTTATGACAACAAAAAGCCCACTTGAGATCAAGTGGGCTGGATTATTGGCTGGGGGACTAGGATTCGAACCTAGGTTGACGGAGTCAGAGTCCGTAGTCCTGCCGCTAGACGATCCCCCAAATAATACGGTTAACGCTTGGAATACTGAGTGGCGCGCCGGGCTTTGCGCAATCCCACCTTCTTCCGCTCTACTTCACGGGCGTCGCGAGTGACAAAGCCGGCCTTGCGTAGCGCAGGACGCAGACTTTCATCGTAATCCATCAGCGCCCGGGTAATGCCGTGACGAATGGCGCCCGCCTGACCGGTGATGCCGCCACCCTTGACGGTGACGTAAATATCAAACTTTTCCTTCATGTCGGCCACTTCCAGCGCCTGATAGACCACCATGCAGGATGTCTCGCGGCCAAAGTATTCATTCAAGGGACGCTGGTTGACCATGATATTGCCAGTGCCGGGTCGCAAAAATACCCGAGCGGTGGCAGTCTTGCGGCGGCCGGTGCCGTAATGCTGATTTTGAGTCATTGCTTATCTGTTCCGTTGCTCATGAATGCGCGAACTGGATTATAGCGCCAGCGGCTTGGGTTGCTGGGCGATATGCTGGTGATCCGGACCCGCATAAACCTTCAGCTTGCGGAACATGGCCCGCCCCAGCGGATTCTTCGGCAGCATCCCCTTTACAGCAATCTGGATCACACGCTCCGGGGTTTGCAGCAACATTTTTTCCAGCGAAATGGATTTCATGTTGCCAACGTAGCCGGTGTCCCGATAATAAAACTTGTCGGCTTTCTTCCGCCCAGTCGCTTTCACCTTCTCGGCGTTGACCACGACGATGTAGTCGCCAGTATCCACATGCGGGGTGTATTCCGGCTTGTGCTTGCCGCGCAGGCGGCGGGCGATTTCCGACGACAGCCGACCGAGAACCTGATCCGTGGCGTCAATCACGCACCAATCGTGCTTGACTTCAGCCGGCTTGGCGCTGAATGTTTTTCATTAGGGCGTACTCCGAAAAAACCATGTTCGCTTGGAAAGCCGCATATCCTACTCAACCGCCAAGCGCCCCGCAAGCATAACTAGATCCGCAAGCGATCAACCGGGCGGCCATTGATGAGATGCTCGCTAATAATTTCATCCAGATCGGTATGGTCTACATAGGTGTACCAGGTCGCTTCGGGGTAGATCACTATGACCGGCCCCTCGGCGCAGCGATCCAGACACCCGGCGTTGTTAATCCGCACCTTGTCAGGAATGGCGCTCCCCAATTCCTTGACTCGCTGCTTGACATAATCACGGGCTTCCTGAGCGCCGCATTGCTGGCAACATTGCGAACCATCGGGCCGCAAGTTGGTGCAAAAGAAAACATGATGGCGATAATAGGACACTTTCACTCCTCAACTCAGGTTCGAGCATTCGCTGATGACCACTCGTCACTATACCGCCACCGATACCCTGCTGTTCAATCTGGATCAGGCCGTCCGCACTCTGTTTGGCCGACCGATGACCACGGGCCGTCCGAACCCTGCTGATCAGGTTCCGCTTGCCGAATTGCCGCCCGCCGATCAACAGCAGGCGGCGCGGCTGATGCGGGTCAATCACACCGGCGAAGTGTGCGCACAAGCCCTGTATCAGGGTCAGGCGTTGACGGCGCAGTTGGATGCAGTGCGGGAACAGATGGATCAGGCGTCCATTGAGGAAAACGATCATCTGGCTTGGTGCGAGACGCGGCTGAAGGAGTTGCATAGCCGTCCCAGCCTGCTGAATCCGCTGTTCTACGCGGGCGCTTTTACCATTGGCGCACTGGCCGGACGGATCGGCGACCGCTGGAGCCTGGGCTTTGTTGCGGAAACCGAGCATCAGGTGATTGCGCATTTGGATTCGCATTTAAGCCGCTTGCCCGCCGCTGATCAACCGAGCCGGGCGATTCTGGAGCAGATGAGGGAAGATGAAGCCCGACACGCCACTGAAGCCCTGGCCGCCGGTGGGGCTGAGCTGCCGCTACCGGTGCGGGTGATGATGAAAGGCGTGTCCAAGGTCATGACCAGACCACTTATTGGGTGTAGCACCGGCTTCCAGCCGGTTTGCAACGGGCAGGAAGGCCCGTTGCACGCCGCGTCCTTAAATCTGCAAGCCTTTATGCAGGTTCTCGCCGTAGAAAATCTCGGCCATTTCCCGCCGCACCCGCTGCTCAATCTCGGCCTGTTCACGCGGCGGCACATCCTGCTTGTCCACGCTGAACAGATAGTTGTTCAGATCAAACCCCTTCAGGATCATCTTGGTGTGAAAGATATTTTCCTGATAGACGTTGACATCAATCATCTGGTAGCGGTCGCGGGTGTCTCTGGACAGGAAGTTCTGAATCGAGTTGATCTGATGATCAATGAAGTGCTTCTTGCCAGTCACGTCGCGAGTGAAGCCGCGCACCCGGTAGTCCACCGTCACGATGTCGGACTCAAAGCTGTGAATCAGATAATTCAGCGCCTTGAGCGGTGAGATGCGCCCGCAGGTGGATACGTCAATATCAGCCCGAAAGGTGCTGATGCCATTGTCGGGATGACTTTCCGGGTAGGTGTGAACGGTGATATGGCTCTTGTCCAGATGGCACACCACCGCTTCCGGCAACGGGCCCGGCGCTTCTGCGTTGGAAATACGCTCGGAGGCAATCGGCTCTTCGGAAATCAGGATGGTGACGCTGGCCCCGTTGGGATCGTAATCCTGCCGGGCGATGTTGAGGATATTGGCTCCAATGATGTTGGAAACCTGGGTCAATATCTGGGTCAGCCGTTCGGCGTTGTAGGCTTCGTCAATATAGGCGAGATAACGCTCCTGCTGCGCCGGGGTTGCGGCGTAGCAAATGTCGTAGATATTGAAGCTGAGCGTTTTGGTGAGATTGTTGAACCCCTGCAAGCGCAGTCTGGGCATTGGCCGTAGCGACACCGCGTTCCCCTCCCACAGGCAAAAAAGCTGAAAATTACCGACACTTAAAGGTCAGCGCATCTCCAAAAAGCGGGCGAGTATAGCAACATTGAATGCAGTACTTTCGCTTCGGATTCAAAAACCGTTCGGGGTGAGCCGGTCGAACCCCGTTTTTACCGATGAATGACCCTTCGACCGCTGAGCGTGTCGAAGCGTCAGGGCGAACGGATGGATCGAAAGTCCTGGAAT
>JAAUTD010000239.1 GCA_012031845.1 Synechococcaceae cyanobacterium SM1_2_3 | reverse complement strand
ACCGCTTCAGTCGCGCCGGTCTCATTCAGCGCGGTGGCGGCATGACTGGCGATCTGGCGGAAGCGCCGATCATCCAGTTCGCGCTCCTTGCCGCAGCCGATCAGCAATACCCGCTCACACAGGGCATCGGCGATGTTAAAGAGCAGTAACGATTGACCGGCTTTGCCTTCGAGGTCGCCTCGGCGCAGCAGATTGCTCAACGCGCCGTTGCAAGCGGCATCGAACTGTTCGGTGGCCGGGGCCAGCCGCCGGGATTCATAAACGCCCAGCACCAGACAAGCGGTGCGCTGTTTTTCCGGGTTGCCGCTCTTGACTGCAAATTCCATGAATGAATTACCTCCTTTGGGTAGGTTTGTTATCAGAATCTGGTCATGCACAAATTCCTGATCAGTTTAGCCGGAAATTGTACCGCCTCACAGTTTGCGCCGGGGAGCGCCATTTGCCGTGCCTTCGATCATTGACCGCTACCTGATCCGCGAGATTGGCCTGACTTTTCTGGCGGCCGTGCTGGTGTTGCTGGCGCTGGTGCTGAGCCATCGCCTGGCCGGCTATCTGAGCAAGGCCGCCAGCGGTCTGCTGGCCCGCGACGCGATTTTCGTGCTGCTGGGCTTGCAGTCGCTCTATTTTCTCATCGTGCTGATTCCACTGGCTTTTTTATTGAGCGTCATGCTGACGCTGGGACGGCTGTATCACGATCACGAAATGATGGTGCTGACGGCCTGTGGCTACGGTCCGCTGTCGGTCTATCGCGCTGTTTTCATGCTGGCGGCGCCGCTGGCGCTGCTTTCCGCCGCGTTGTCCTTGCTGCTGGTTCCCGCGGTGATGGAATTGCAGTTTGAGGTGTTGAACAAGGCGCGCAAGGAAGCCGAAGTCTCGCTGTTCACCCCTGGCGTCTTCCGGGAAGTGCTGAAAGGACGGCATGTGGTGTACATCAGCGCCTTGGATCAGCGGGAATTCCGCCATGTGTTTATCCAGAGCCGCGAGCGGATGCAGCCTCAGCATTACTACGGGTGCGCAAGGTCGGCAGGAAACTGGCGACGACGGCATCCGGCGAATTGTGCTGGATCGGGGTTATCGCTATCAGGGCAGGCCCGGCCAAAGCAATTACGACATGCTGCGTTTTCGAGCGGGCGACTGTGCGGGTGGATGCGACCGCGCCGCCGCAGAGCTGGCAGCACCGGGAGGCGTTGCCCACCCGCCAACTGCTCAATTCCAGTGAATTCGGCCATATCGCCGAGTTGCAGATGCGCCTGAACAGCCCGATTCAAGTCCTGATTATCGCCTTATGGGCGCCGCTGCTGGCCCGCGCCCGCCCGAAGGAAGGCCGTTATGGCCGGATTGTGGCGGCAGTGCTGATTTACGCGGTCAATTTCAATCTGGTCGGGGTCGGCGAATCCTGGCTGAGTCACGGCAAGGCTGGCGCCGCGCTGGGTCTGTGGTGGGTTCATGGCCTGTTCCTGCTGTTGGGCCTGGGGCTGCTGCTGCATAGCCTCTTCGATGGCCGCACTCTCCGCCAATGGCTCCAGCGATCCGCCCGGGCGCAAGCAGCATGAACATTCTGGATCGCTACATCTTCCGAACCGTCGCCAGCGCCACCGCCGTCGCCCTGCTGGTGTTGCTGCTGCTGGAATTCTTTCTGAACCTGCTGATGGAGCTGGAAAGCGTCGGCAAGGGCAATTATGGCTTTGTCGAAGTGATTCGCTATCTGCTGCTGATTCAGCCGCAGCATGTCTACGAACTGTTTCCGATGGCGCTGCTGGTGGGCGGCCTGCTCGGCATGGGCGCACTGGCGGGCGGCAGCGAATTGATTGTGATGCGCGCTGCTGGTTTGTCGCTGATCCGTCTCACGAGTTCGGCGCTGCAAGCCGGTCTACTGTTAAGCCTGCTGGTCTTGGCCATCGGTGAATTTATCGCTCCGCCGCTGGAACAGGCGGCGCGGGAACAGCGAGCGGCGGCCAAGAGTGAAAATCTGGAGATTCGCAGCGGGCGCGGCTTCTGGGCGCGGGACGGCGATTATTTTATTCATGTGCGGGCGGTGTTGCCCGGAGTCCGGCTGGTGGACATTCATGTGTTCAAGATTCACCCGGAGGACGCCCGGCTGGAAATAGTGACGGTGGCGCAGGGTGCGCGCTACGTTGAAGATCGCTGGCTGCTGGAAGGCGTGCAGCGCAGTATGCTCAATGGCGATAGCGTCCAGACCGAAGCGCTGACGCAACTGGCGGTGGTTTCGGCGATTAACCCGCAAATTCTGGATGTGCTGGCGGCGAATCCCGATGACCTGTCCATTCGCGATCTATGGATTTATGTGAATTATCTGGGAAATAACGGCCTGGATACGCAGGACTATTTGCTGGTGCTATGGCGCAAGCTATTAGCGCCGCTGGCTTATATGGCGATGCTGGTGATCGCCATGCCTTTCGTGTTCGGCCCCAATCGCAGCAGCGGCGCGGGTCAGCGTCTGCTCATTGGCTTGCTGCTGGGACTGCTATTTTTCCTGCTTAATTACCTGCTCGGTAATATCGTGCTGCTATACGGGTTGCCGCCTCTGGTCGGCGCGGGATTGCCGACGCTGCTGTTTCTGGGCGCGGGTTTATTTGCGCTGCGCCGCTTGCGGTGAATGAGAGGCGGCAATAATGAGCAAAATCTCAACTGCTTTCTAACTGCTTCCACACGCATAAGCCGCCGCTTTTTTTATCCAGCATTTGTAGATAATCGGCATGGGCGGCGCATTCTTGTTCAGACGCCCGGATCACGATTAAAGGTGGGCGAGTCCGAGATAAAGCCGTTTGTCGCGCTTTATGATTCCTGGCTGCAGTAGTCGCAGCGGCTTCCGGGATAAATAACGAGTCCTGCTGGCGCGTCATCGCCAGATAAACATCAGCGAGAATTTCGGCGTCCAGCAATGCGCCATGCAGAGTGCGTTGCGAATAGTCAATGTTGTAGCGTTTGCAAAGCGCATCTAGACTGTTGCGCTGGCCAGGATGACGCTGCCGCGCCATTAACAACGTGTCAGCCACGGTGCAAATCTGTTCCAGCACGATATGGCCGCGTCCGCAGCGCCGCAGTTCGTGATTGAGAAAGCCCAAATCAAAGGGCGCATTGTGGATAATCAGTTCGGCGCTTTGAACAAAGCGGAGAAATTGATCGGCAATATCGGCAAAACGCGGCTGATCGGCCAGAAAGTCATTGCTGATGCCATGCACCCGCTGTGCTTCTTCATCAATAGCGCGATCCGGTTGCAGATAACAATGAAACTGCTCCCCGGTCAGTCGCCGATTTACCAATTCAATGCAGCCAATTTCAATAACGCGATGTCCTTGCGCTGGATCAAGGCCCGTGGTTTCAGTGTCGAGAATGATTTGACGTGGGTTCATGGTGGATTGATCAGGGTTTGCCGGATTGAAGCTGACGAATAGCGGCTCGCGCCAATTGATCGACTCGCTCGTTTTCAGGATGGCCGCTATGACCGCGCACCCATTCCCATTCGACCTGGTGCGGAGCTAATGCCGCCTCCAATTGCTGCCATAAATCCATATTTTTGACCGGTTGCCGATCAGCCGTTTTCCATCCGCGCTGTTTCCAGCCAGCGATCCATTCGGTGATGCCTTTCATCACATATTGGCTGTCCGTGCATATCCGCACCTGCATCGGTTGTTTTAATGCTTCCAGCGCATTAATCACCGCCAGCATTTCCATTCGGTTATTGGTCGTGGCGGCCTCAGCGCCGGACAGTTCCTTTTCATGATCCCGATAGCGCAGTAACGCGCCCCAGCCGCCGGGACCGGGATTGCCCGAACAGGCGCCGTCGGTAAATAGATAAACCTGCTGATCATTCATTGGCTGCTCTTCTTGGTTATTCAGGTCAGAGTGTCGCTGCGCTATCGTTCGTTGCATCCAGATTGAGTGCCGCCGCCAGCAAGGCTTGAGTATAGGGATGTTGCGGATCGGCAAAGACTTGTTGCGCGGATCCCGCCTCGACCACCCGCCCATCTTTCATCACCAGCAAATGATTCGCCAGCGCCCGCACCACGCGCAAATCATGGCTGATGAAGATATAGGCCAACTGGTAGCGGCGCTGCAATTCCCGTAGCAGATCGACCATTTGCGCCTGCACCGACACATCCAGCGCACTGGTCGGCTCGTCCAGAATCAGCAAACGGGGTTGTAAAACTAAAGCGCGGGCAATGGCGATGCGCTGGCGCTGGCCCCCGGAAAACTCGTGCGGGTAGCGATCCTGAGTCTTCGGGTCCAACCCAACGTCTGCCAATGCCTGACTAATCCGGGTGCGACGGGCGGCGCGGTCTCCAGCCTGATCATGCGCCAGCAAACCCTCTTCAACGATTTCGCCCACTGACAGGCGCGGACTCAGCGAAGCAAACGGATCCTGAAACACGATCTGCATGGCTTTGCGCAGAGGTCGCAGCGCCCAGCTTTGCAGTACATCAATCCGCTGCTGATCGAAGCGGATCGCGCCTTCGCTGGACAATAAGCGCAACAGCGCCAGTCCCAGCGTCGTTTTACCGGAACCGCTCTCGCCCACAACGCCCAAGGTCTGTCCTTGCCGCACCTTGACGCTAACGCCATCCACCGCCTTGACGCACTCCGTCACCCGTCCGGACCAGTGGCGCTTGAGCGGAAACCAGACTCGTAAATCACTGCTGGACAGAATTTCCGGGGCGTCAATCCGCTCCGGCGGCGGTTCGCCCTGCGGTTCGGCGGCCAATAATTGCCGGGTGTAGAGATGTTGCGGATTCGCGAACAGATCGGCGACTGCGCCAGCTTCTACGATTTCACCCGCCTGCATCACGCAGACCCGATCCGCCATTTTGCGCACGATGCCGAGGTCGTGCGTGATGAACAGAATCGCCATGCCCAAACGGGCCTGCAACGCCTTGAGCAGGGCCAGAATCTGCGCCTGTATGGTGACATCCAGCGCCGTGGTTGGCTCGTCGGCAATCAGAATATCCGGCGTATTCGCTAAAGCCATTGCGATCATCACCCGCTGCCGTTGACCGCCGGACAACTCATGCGGCAAGGCATTGAGGCGGTGGGCGGCGTCAGGCAGACCGACCCAATCCAGCAATTCCAGAATCCGCGCCCGCAATGGCGCGCCCCTCAACCCCTTGTGCAAAATCAAGGTTTCGCTGATCTGCTTTTCAATCGAATGCAGTGGATTCAACGACGTCATCGGTTCCTGAAAAATCATCGCAATCTGATTGCCGCGCACTTCGCGCAATCGCTTTGCATCCGCGCCCAGCAATTCCTCGCCGTGTAATAAAATGCCGCCATCAGGATGATGCGCATGAGGATATGGCAGCAGTTGCAAAATGGAGAGGGCTGATACCGATTTGCCGGATCCGCTCTCACCCACCAGGGCTAAAGTTTCGCCGCGATTCAGCGTAAAGGAAATTCGGTTGACGACGGACGTTGCGCCAAAAGACACCGAAAGATTACGAACTTCAAGCAGGGGAATCGTGGCGGTCAAGCGGTTAGCTCCAATCGAGTGAAATCAACGCCCGGCGGGGAGATATAAACGGGATTATCGGTAAACCCGTAAATTCGTCATACCCGCGAAAGCGGATATCCCATCTTTTCGGCGCCTTACTGGATTCCCGCCTACGCGGGAATGACAGAAAGCGAAAATCCTGATAAAGCCAAGACTTTTGCTTCAGGTTCAAAAACCGTTCGGGATGATCCTGTCGAACCTCGCTTTTTACCGATAAATGCCCTTCGACCGCTGAGCGTGTCGAAGCGTCAGGGCGAACGGATGGAGCGAAAGTCCTGGCTTTGTCATCCTAAAGATCGAACCACCCTAACGCTGTCCATTACACACATCCCTAACCGGTAGATTGAGCATGGAGACAGCGGCTAATTG
>JAAUTD010000238.1 GCA_012031845.1 Synechococcaceae cyanobacterium SM1_2_3 | reverse complement strand
CGCTTGCCGGTCGTGCGGCTCGGCAAAGTGACCTCGATCATCAAAAACGACATCCCAGTTTTCACAGAGCGCAGGTGATCGCGCATGAAGTCTGGTAGCAGCATTTGCGTAAACGTGGCGTCGTTCTTCCAGGGCGATGCTTTGCCGGTCAATTCAATAATCAGCGGGCGGGCCACATACATGATCTGCCGGGCATTGGCGGGAAGTGTGCCGTTGCTACTGGCCTTGAGATAAGCCGCTTCCATGACTTGATAAGCAGCCGCTTTGACGCTCATCGGCTTGGCTTTTTGGCGTTACGCAATTCTTCCAGGTCGCGGGCGCTCATCCGGTCGTGACGATCCGCTTGGCGCTTGGCTTTCGTGAAGCGGGCTGTAACCAGCTTCACCAGTCGTTGCAGATCGTCGGCAATGACTCGCGGCAAAATCGCTTTGCTCTTGCCGCGATCTGAGAATTGAACCGCAGGACACGCCAAATGAATCAGCATCACCGACCGGATCGGTTCGGGTGCAACGCGCTTCTTCTTTTAGAGCGGTATCCAGCGCGTAAAACGGTTGCGAGAGTGTAGGACTGAAATTGATACCAATACTCAAGGTGCGGGCGCGGCTTTGCTGCTTGACACCAAAAGCCACTTCAAGCACATACGGCAAGCCGCCTACATCGCCAACGGCCTTGCGATACTCCACAGAGTCAGTCGTTGCGCCATAGGCGATGATTTGGCTCTCGCAATGCGCTTTACCCAGAACGCCCAACGCATCGGCTTTAACCAGCCGTGCGTCAGCTTTCATGGCGTTTAATAGAAATGCTGCTTTCCCAAAACTCACATCATCGCCGACGATCAGATCGTGAAGCATCGCGCCGGTCAATCCGGCTTGGCGGGCAATCGCCTTGGCCTTGGCCGTGCCGGTCAAGCCGTGAAATTCGCGGATCAGCTCATTGATGCTTCTGGCCTTGCCGCCGCGCCGCTCGGCATTGAGTAGCAGGCTGATCAAGTGCCTGAAACTTTCCTGCTGATACCAATGCGGTGAAGTTGGCTGATTCGGTAGCCAGTGCGTCCATTCCGGATCGGTGGCTTCAAACTGCTTGCCGTCAATCCATAGGTCGCAATGCGGATTGAAGTCGATCAGGCCATACGCCACGCTGTAAAAATCTGGCAAATACTCGCGCTTCAAGTAGCCAGCTATCCCGCGCCAATGCAGCGTAATTCTAGTGCCGTTTTTTACATTGCCGCCTTCAGACTCGATCAATTCCGGCCTTGGCGCTTGTGCAATCCGATCCAGGCTTACGCGCACTTCAACGCAGTAATCGGTGGTCTGCACTTCGATCCCGCCCTTCGCCGGTTGCGGCAAATGGCGCAGCCCACAGCGTCTTGAGGGCGTTGCCTTGCTGTCCGCGTGAAGGACTGACATAGCCGGTTTTGTCGGATACCCGGATCGTGTAATCCAGCGATTGCCTCAACACGTCCAGCGGTAAACCAGGGCCGTTGTCGGTCACGGTCAAGGCGTCGTCCTGAAGGTCAACCGCGATAACCGGCGCGATACCCGCCGATTCGCAAGCATCCAAAGCGTTATCCAGCAATTCCTTGAGCAAGGCTATCGGCCAATCCTCTCGCGTAAAGCCCATTTGCGAGGTCAATTCTTTCTCGCTGAAAAACTCCAAGGTGCGCGAGAGATGGAAGGTTTCACGCGGCAAAGTCGTTGCGCTCATGGCTGGCGCTCCACAGCAATCCCGATCAGTGCGGGCATGTCCCGCTTTGGGATGCCGGATAACAGCCTGTGCAGCTTGGGGCCGCGAACCCTTCCCTCTTGCAACAGAATCCGCTGAATGCGCCTGACGGTGGCGGTTTCCTGAGTCAGAACCCACATCGTTGCGCCTAGAACGCGGTTCCATAGTTCCTCCGGGTTTGCATCCAGGCCATGAGCGGCGGATCGGATCAGCGCACCCGCAACGGCCAACTCGTCGAGACTGCTACCCAGCTTCAACCCCGCTGGCTCAAACAGGGATTCGCCCGCCCAGCCCGCCAGGCTGAACGCAGCTCGGTTAATCGCGGCTTCGGGTTCTTCCACGGGATTGATGTGAATGCCAGGCGCATCGGGGTGAAAGTCTGTTGCGCCGGTATAGCCACGCCCGGCGGAGCAATACTTCACCCAGGCGCACCACGGTTGTAGACCTTGTGCGGCGGCAATGACGCAGTGACCGGCCTCATGTGCGGCGGTTACTGAAGCGGCAGGGAGCATCATGCTTTCCACACCTTCAGCCGCAACCGCCATCCGCACCATGTCGGCAACGTGCGAGGACATTTCATAACGGAGCGCGGGATTGAGCTTATCCAGTTCGTTGCTCATGGCGCGGCCTCCCATTCAGCGCAGCGCCGCAAGGCTTGCCCAAACCCGCCGCCATGCGGCAAATCCAGCCCGCACGAACGCCAGCCGTAAACGGGTTCAGTGTTCGCGGACAACACGCTATGCCGACAGGACGCGCAGCAAACGTATTTAGACGCGGCAACCGGTTCTTTCTCTGTAGGAGTCATCAGCGCCGCCTTATGGACGGCGATAAACGCTGGTTGCGCGTCAGATCGAGGGTTCGCAGTTTGCCCGCTATCGGAGTTTGCTATTGCTACGGTTGCTATTTTTGCTACTGTCCCCGCGCCTTCATCCTTTGGAGTAGCAGGAATAGCAGGAATAGCAGTAGCAATGGTTCTATCAGCCCGCTTGCGGATCAGTCTGGAAAGGGTCGTCATGGCGTCACCAGCACCGGGTTCACTTGGAGGGTCAGCCGCTTGCCATCCTTCCCCAGCCGCAAGCGGTCAAAGTTGGCAAGCTCGCGGATCGCGGCATCCAATGCAGCGCCATCCCGTAGTGGCCCATGTTGACGAACGTGATTCTTGCCAACGATAGGTGCCTGCTCTCG
Organism: Synechococcaceae cyanobacterium SM1_2_3; assembly: GCA_012031845.1. Classification (GTDB taxonomy): domain Bacteria; phylum Pseudomonadota; class Gammaproteobacteria; order Competibacterales; family Competibacteraceae; genus Contendibacter. The sequence continues at coordinate 2,973 of JAAUTD010000238.1, read as the reverse complement.
CTGGCAATACGCGATCAGCCAACGATCCAGCCGCGCCGCATCCGCCAGTTCCGCCGGTAGCGCCAGTTCGCCGAAGAACCGCCGCGCCTCGCTCAGGTGCCACGCTGCAATCCGGCTGGCGCTCTCAAACGCATCCACTCCAATCGCGCCGCCTGCACCCTCGAACATCTGGAACAGTGCCGCCAGCGCGCCGCGTTGTCGGCGGATTTGCTCGCCACGTCCCGCACGCCGTAAAGTTCGCCGCCGCTGGATAGTTCACTCTCGATGGCATTGTGATATTCCACCCATGCCGCTTTCGCCTCTGCTGTCAGGGTCAACAGGGGCGGAGTCAGTGCGCCGTTTTCATCAATAGGAACCGGTTGCTTCAGAATTTCGTCAATGCGCCGATGGAATGCGGCAAGGTGCGGCCAGTTCGCCGGTGGGTCAGTGAATGGTCGCTGCCCTTGGGTTGATTCCGGCCACGCGACCAGGAACCGGGCCAGAAAACCGGTTCCACGCGCCAGCGCCCCGGATCGAGTGAAGAATTCCCTCAGTGTCGGTTCCTGCACTTGCAAGGCCACGGTCAGCCGCGCCCCGCGCACGGTGAAGGATTCGGTTGATCGGCGGTCTATGGTCAGGCTGGCCCCGTCCCACAACTGATTCAGTAAGCCCAGATTCCGCATCACTGAATCCTTGCCCATGCCATGTGATCCGAACACAACGCCCGCCTCAGCAGAGACCACGCCACCTGAAGGCCATTGTTTCGCCAGCCCGTAGGCCAGCGCCTCTGGCGTTGCATCCGCATACAACAAGCGGGGAATTCTGGGCGGTTCCGGCTTAGCGTGTTCCAGATCGCGCAAGGCCGATTCCATGCCCGCCGTCGGCTTGTTGTCCTTGGCAAGCTGGCGGATTTTTTCCTTGACGCCGCCGCGCTTGGCTTCCCATGCCTCGATTCTCGCCCGATGATCCTTCAATGCGGGTTTCGCCGCCTCCGCTTGGGCTTCTTCATAGTCGCGGATCGCTCGGGTAAAGAAGCCGTCGCAAGTGCTTTTCCGTTCGCCCGAATCGGCGATGGTCAGTAGAAACAGCCCGACAGGCCCATGCAGCTTTTCTGCCCGCTTCGCGTCCGCATGGGCTTGGATCGCCAGCGACAGCGCCGCCAATGCCGATGACGCCACCATCGGGATAGGAGCCTTGACGAAGCCCGCCACCTCTTCCACAGCCGCCCGGATTGAATCTGGTAGCGCATCCAGGGGATACGGTTCAGGCTCGACCTTGGCGGTCAGCAGATGCGGATCAGGCCAGCCGTTGCCGTCAGAATCGTCCGCTGGCGGGTTGCCTCTTACCGCGCCGTTTTGTGCGCTCGTAGCGCGTTCCAGCCCCAATAATCGCACGGCTTCCTTGACTGCCCGCGACATATCGCCGCCGTGTTTCAGGATGCGCCAGCAATCGAAAGCATCATGGGCATGGCCGTCATTCAACGGATCGCCACTGTGGCTGGAATAGACGCGCTCGCCGCGCCCATCGCTGGGCAGCATCCGCACCCCAGGCAGGCCGGTAGTGCTGTCCGGCCATATCCAGCGCCGCCGCTTCGGGGTGTAACCATGCTCTTCCAGAATGCGCCCGATGTCGGTTTGCGCGTTGAATGCGTCTATCACTTTGGCGGATGCCGGGGGATGCCGTCTTGCCAGCGCCGACTTATGCGCCGCCTCGATTTTCCGCGCTTCGGCCAGCAATGCGCCCACGTCTAGCGGCTCGCCTTCGGTCACGGCATGGCGAAAGCGCTGCTTGCGCTCTGCGGTCGGGCAGCGGGGGGTATAGAACAGCCGCGCCGGATCAAGGCATGGAGAATCAAAGCAATCGCTAATCCCCAGCAGGCCCGCTACATGCCGCCCCAGCGGTTTCAGTTCAGTGGGCGCCAGCACCGCGCCAGGTCGAAGATCAGCCGGTAGCGCGGATGCGCGATGCCTTCAGGCAGGATCGCGCCGCCGTGCGAGTAAGACGTATGGAGGGAGCAGCGCCAGCCGTGCAAGGTCAGTTCCGCCAGCATGTCGTCAACGGATGGCGGCTCCGGCCCGATCACGCGCTTGATGATGTCGCCATGCGGATCGCGTAGCGGCTCGCCGTTGTCGTCTTTGACTGGCTCCGCATCCGCCTCCACGTCCAAGGCAAGGTAGCTGATTGACTTCACGCGCTCGGCAGTGCGGGGGCCGATTCCGATTTCAGCGGGCACCCAGCCAGGCCCATCTTTGGCCCCTATCTTCGGATCGGCAAACCAGCCCGCCAGCTTATCGAATGCGACTTGATGCACCGCCGATACTGGCGAGCGGCAATCGTTCACGAGGGCAATGGATCGCTCATTCATCGCGACCCCGTTCCTTGTCAGCCAGGAAGCCCGGATAAGGCCACTCTGGCACGCCCAGTGAGTACAGCGCGACATTGCGCCGGATGCGCCCGCGAAACTCCACCTCCGCAACTATCCGCGTGATGATGTTGAAGCCCATTGCGCGAAGATCATGCACACGCGCCGCCGTTTCCGGTATCGCATGGTCGGCGGTCAGCACCAATGACAGGAGGGGTTGATGCTGGCGGATCAGGGACAGCACTTCAGCACATTGGCCGGATACGACAGGGGCTTTCATTTCCGCGCCCCGCTCTGCCAGCCGCGCTTTTGTTAGCGCCAGCGGGTCGGTTCCGGTATGATTTTGGCTGTCGGTAGTCTGTGGGGTCGGGTTCTGAACGGGAACCCGGCCCTTGTTGTTTTTGGTCATGTCGCCGCCCCTTATGCCGATGCAATCAGGGCGCGAATGTCATCAACTCGCCACGCGGTCACACGCGGCCCCAGCTTTACCGGCTTGGGGAAGCGCCCAGACTTCACGCCCTCCCACCAGCAGGATTTTTTGACGGGGATGAGTGCGGGGATTCCCGCTTTGGGGTCGCCGATGATCTGGCGCAGGCGAAGAAAGCCGGTTTCGGGGAGTGGGTTCGATTGCA
>JAAUTD010000237.1 GCA_012031845.1 Synechococcaceae cyanobacterium SM1_2_3 | reverse complement strand
GCAGATTGGAAAAATTACCAAGACCTTCGCTTTCCGTCATTCCCGCCTACGCGGGGAATGACAAATTTACGGGCCTAGCGAAAGTCCTGATTACAACTCGTTCAGGATTGCCATTCGGCTAGCGGTTTATTTCCCTACCCGCAGCAAACCGCTCAATTCCTGCTGATCCAGCCACGCATTGACGTGACCGCGAATAGCGGCGGTATTGTCCAGCAGCATCGCCTCGGTTAATAGCGTTTGGGTTTGGGCATAATGGACATTGCGGATCATCCACTTGATCTTGAGCAGGCTGCCCAGATTCATGCTCAGGCTGTCTACGCCCATCGCCAGCAGCAATAAAGCTGAAGCGGGATCGCCGGCCATTTCGCCGCACACGCCAACCGGACGACCAGCGGCCTGAACTCGCCTGACGACATAATGAATCGCCATTAGCACGGCGGGATGCAGTGAATCGTAGAGTTTGGCCACCCGGTCGTTATTCCGATCCACCGCCAGCAGATATTGAGTCAGGTCATTGCTGCCGATGGACGCAAAATCCACCAGTTGAATCAGTTCATCAATCTGATAAACCGCTGAAGGCACCTCGACCATGATTCCGACTCGCGGAGTCGGCGTGATGACGCCATCTTCCCGCAGCTCCGCACTGGCGCAGCGTAATAACCCCAGCGCCTCGCGCAATTCGCTGACGCTGCCAATCATGGGAAACAGGATTGATAAATTGGGATGCGCAATAGCGGCGCGCAGCATCGCCCGCAATTGCGTCTTGAATAAATCCGGCTGGTCCAGGCTGATGCGGATGCCGCGCCAGCCTAAAAAAGGATTTTGTTCAATGATGGGGAAATACGGCAATGGCTTATCGCCGCCAATGTCCAGAGTGCGCAATACCACCGGATGCGGATCCATAATTCTCAGCACTCGGTTATAGAGATTGGTTTGCTCTTCTTCGCCGGGAAAGCGGTCGCGCAGAAAGAAGTGCAGTTCCGAGCGGTATAGCCCTACCCCCTGCACGCCGCTGTCACGGGCGGCGGCAATGTCGGCGAACAGGCCGGAATTGGCTTGCAGTTCCAGCCGCCGTCCGTCCAGCGTTTCCGCCGGCAGATTGCGCAGATGCTGCAAACCGTGCGACTGCTCGGCTTCTTCGGCGATCAGCTTCAGATATTCCTGGCGCAAGGCCGGGCTGGGCTGGATGCAGACCCGAATGGTATAGCCATCCACCGCGACTTCCCGACCATTCAGCCGACCGGGCGGCAGGTTGCTGACGCCAAAGACCGCCGGAATGCCCAGTCCTCGCGCCAGCAGCGCCACATGCGAAGCGCCAGTGCCGCGCACCGACACCAGGCCCTTGAGATTTTCCGGCGGCACATCCAGCAGTTGGGAAACCGTGATCTCCTCACCCATTAAAATGGTGTCGTCAGGATACTGGCGGCTGAATAACTGTTCTTCCTGCAAGCGGTTTAACAGCCGCTGGCCGAGATCAAGAATATCGGCGCGCGTTCGCGCAGATAGGAATCCTCCATCTCGGTGAAGATGTTGGCGTATTCCAGCACCGTGGCGCGCAGTGCGCCCGGCGCCCAATTACCCGCGTAAATTCGTTCCAGTGTGCCATTGACCAGGCTGTCGCTGCCCAGCAGCATTGCGTAGGCGTCGAACAGCGCCCGGTCGCCCGCCGAGAGCAGCAAGCGCATCCGCTCGCTCAGCCGTTGTAATTCCGCCAGTTCCGCCGCTACCGCCTGACGGAAACGGGACGCTTCGGCGTCGGGATTGTTAATCTGCTTGTCCGGCACCCGATCCAGGGCAGTAGCCGGGAACACCACGACCGCTTCTCCAATCGCCACGCCCCGGGCGCTGGCCACGCCCTCCAGAAACAGGGTGCCGGCCAACACATCATCATCCAGCCGTTCCAGCGCCTGCCGAATCTCGGCCTGATTGATGCAAGCGGCCAGTTGCGCCGCCAGCGTGACCAGAAACGATTCTTCGTCGGCGGTGTATTTGCGCTGGGCGTGCTGTTGCGCCACCAGCACCCCCAGCACTTTGCCGCGCCGCAAGATGGGGACGCCAATAAAACCGTGAAAGGGCGCTTCGCCGGTGGCCGCGATGTAGCGGAAAGCGGGATGGGCTGGGGCGTCTTCAACATTGACCAGCTCAACCCGACTGGCCGCCAGCCCGGTTAGACCCTGCCCCAGTTTCAGCCGCACCTTGCCGACGGCGCTGGGGCGCAACCCGTCAGTCGCCATGAGTACATGCTCACCCCGGACGTAATCGGTCATGTAGACCGAACACACGTCAGTGTGGATGGCGTTCTTAACCTCAGCGACGATCAGATTGAGCGCCTCATTCAGGTCGCGAGTGGCGTTGATGTCCTGCACGATGCGCCGCAGTTGATCCAGCATAAAAACGGCCTCGGCTAAAAACGTGATTAATTGAGGAACGGGAATGCTCAGCGCTGGATCAGCCGGCGTGAGCGGGGCGCAGGCGGGCGAGGCGAACAGGGCTTGTCCAGCGCCGGTGCGGGAACCGCTGCTTCCCGCACCGGCGGCGGCGCCACGGCGAGTTGATCAATGGTTCCACCGCGCCGCGCTGAAACCACCATGCGGGTGATAACCGGGTGATGATGAAGGTCCATTCGCCGCAATGGCAGGACGGCAGCGGGTTTGATCGGGGGCGGATGCCGCTCAATCCGGGACGCCTTCTCGATTTGGGCAGAGGATGGATACGTCGCCCGATAGGGAAACAGCAGCGGCGCCAGTTCGCGCAGGGCGCGCCAATAAACATGCCGCTTGAAAGGCACCACCGCCCGCAATGGATACCAGTAATCCACCCACTGCCAGTGATCGAATTCCGGGTGTTCGGTAGAATCCAGCCGCACCCGATCCTCGCCGCCTACCATCCGCAGCAGAAACCAGACCTGTTTCTGACCGATGCAGGTCTGCGGGTTGCCGCGCCGGATCAGATGTTTGGGCAGGCGGTAACGCAACCAGCCGCTGGTGCAGCCAATCACTTGCACATGTTCTGGAAGCAAACCGACTTCCTCCGCCAGCTCGCGAAACATAGCCTGCTCCGGTGATTCATCCCGCCGGATGCCGCCCTGGGGAAACTGCCAGGAATGTTGCCCGATCCGCCTCGCCCAGAACAAGCGCCCATCGGCGTTGCACAGGATGATGCCGACGTTTGGCCGATAACCCTCCGAATCGATCACAGTGAAAACCAATACCTTGCAATGAACTATTCATACTATTTTTCATAACGTACCCGGTTTCGCCATGATGAAAACACAAGCAACATCATCATCAGTTAATCGGATTGCAACCGGCTATGCTCAAGGGTAGCGTAAAGCCTGATAATCACCGTGATCAGAATGCGATGTATGTGGCTTTACTAACAGGACTTTCGCTCCATCCGTTCGCCCTGAGCCTGTCGAAGGGTATTCACTGGTAAAAACGGGGTTCGACAGGCTCACCCCGAACGGTTTTTGAACCTGAAGCGAAAAGTCCCGACTAAAAAATTTCCAACTATTGGCGGTAGTTCCCAGGAGTCTCCCATGTGTCACTTTCCGATGCGCCGCTTACTTTCGCTGTTCGCCGTGCTGGGGTTGTTGTTATCCGCCAGCGTCCATGCTGTTGACGATGCCTCGCTGGCTATCGCCGCCGCACAATATCTGCAACTCATCCGCGATGGTCGCGATCCCGCTGGTCAACCGGCGGCCGCTCTGACGCAACAGGCCGAACAGCAGGCCCGGCAGAAAAACTGGACTGCGGCGATTGCCAGTCAGGAGACCGCGATTGTGGCTGGCGCGGATCAAACCGCGAGCTGGCTCAATTTGAGCCAGTGGTGGCAAAGCAAAGCCTTCGCAAATCAGGACGATGAAGCGAGGGAGCGCGATCGGGATCGGGTGCGACAGGCAGCATGGAATGCCTATCAGTCAGCGCGGATTCCATTTGAACGCGCGCGCGCCCTGTTTCACCTGGGTGAACTTTATGACCAGGTCAAGGAGCCGAAGCTGGCGATTGCCGCCTTCCGTGAAGGGCTGGAGCTGGAAGATAACCCGCGCATCGCCAAGCGTTATCAGGAACTGGCCGACGCCAACGCTTTTCAGATCAAGGGCGTCAAGATCGAGTCAGACAGCGCCGCGCCTCAATTCTGTCTGCTCTTCTCCGATGATCTGTCCAAGGATCGCAAAATTCATTTTGAAGATTATCTGGTGATTCAGCCGACGATCCAGCCGGTGGTCAGCGCCGCCGAGCAGCGCCTGTGCGTCGAAGGCGTCCGCCACGGCCAGAGCTACAGCATCACGGCGCGGGTTGGCATTCCCTCCGCGACCGGGGATAAAACACGGGTCAGTCAGGATTTCACCGCCAAGATAGAGGATCGCAAACCCACATTGGGATTCAAGGGTTCGAGTTATGTATTGCCGAAAGCCAGCGGCCAGCACTTGCCGCTGATCAGCGTCAATCTGGAGCAGGCGCGGCTGCGGGTGTTGCAAATCAACGACCGAAATTTGCTGCAACAGATTGAAAATCAACGCCTGACCAATCCGCTGGACGGTTACGACATCAATCAGGTCGCCCAGCGTTCCGGCGAACTGATTTGGGAAGGCGTCCTGACGCTGGTCAGCAGCGAGCGCAATCAGGAAGTCACCACGGCTGTTCCCATCAGCGACCTTCTGCGCGACCCACAGCCGGGCATTTATATCGTCGCCGCCGAGCAGGTTAATGAAGACCCGGAAAGCTATCAGAATCGGGCGACACAATGGCTGGTGGTATCCGATATTGGTCTCTTCACCATGCGCGGCAACGACGGATTGCATGTGTTCACCGCTCCGCTGGCCGGGGCTAAACCGCTGGCGGGACTGGAACTGCGGTTGTATGCCCGCAATAACGGCGAACTGGCGAAGGTCTCCACTGACCGGCAGGGCTACGCCCGGCTCGATCCGGGTTTACTACGCGGCAGTGGCGGGCGCGAACCCGCCCTGCTGATGGCGTATGGCAACGGCGATTACAACTTTCTCGATTTGACCAAGCCCGCGTTTGATCTCAGTGATCGGGGGGTGGAAGGCCGGGCCGCGCCGGGCGCGGTGGATGCGTTCCTCTACACCGAACGGGGGATTTATCGGCCCGGCGAAACCGTGGAGTTGATGGCGCTGATCCGCGACAGTCGCGGCTATGCCCAGCCCGACGCGCCGCTAACCCTCAAGCTGTTCCGCCCTGATGAAGTGGAGGCTGGGCAACCGAAGCCGGGCAAACCGGCGCTGGGCGGCTATCACGTTCAGTTACCGCTGGCGCTGAACGCCCGCACCGGAACCTGGACCGTCAAAGCCTATGCCGATCCCAAAGGCGAACCGGTTGGACAGGTCAGTTTTCAGGTTGAGGATTTCGTGCCGCAACGGTTGAAGCTGGAACTGAGTTCCGCCGCGCTGGCGCTGAAACCGGGCGAACCAGCCACGGTGGACATCAATGGCCGCTTTCTGTACGGCGCGCCCGCCGCCAATCTCAAAGCCGAGGCCGAGTTGATTTTGCGTGAAGACCCGAATCCGTATCCGGCGTATCCCGGCTATCGGTTTGGGCTGGCGCAGGACAGTTGGACCGCGCAACGCTTCCCGGTGGCATTGGCGGGGACCGATGCCCAGGGCAAAGCCCAGGCGCAAGTCACGCTGAGCGAAACCCCCGACACCAGTCGCCCGTTGCAGGCGCGGGTGCGGGTGTCGCTGTTTGAACCGGGCGGGCGGCCTGTGACCCGCAGCCTGAATTTGCCCTATCGTCCGCAGCCGTTCGCCATTGGCATCAAGCCGCGTTTCAGCGATGACGGCGTTGCGCTGGGTCAGGAAGCTGGATTGAGATCATCGCGCTGGATCCGCTGGGTCAGCCGCAGGCGAAATCCGGACTGCGCGCCGAAT